>CAMBDK010000011.1 GCA_945865315.1 Chitinophaga pinensis
TTTGTTTCGTTGGTTGGATATTTTCCGTTAAATATGTAAAAGGGTTTAATGCAGTTTATAACAGGGAGGATAGTCTTGATTTAGATATCAAAATGCTTAAAAGTGAGGAAAATGGCATTAATGAATCCACATCATTACATGCTAAATACAACTTGATATTAATAACATTGGTATACGTTTTAGCTTTGCTTAGATTAACATAGAAAGCTAAGCCTAATAATTGAAAGGACCTTTAAAATAAAAAACAAACTGAATCCAGCAGTTATGCAAAGGACTTTAGATGCTTGTCCATTTTTATGAATCTAGCTTTTCTATACCTCATTTATATCTTTTTAATTTAAAAATTGAGAGCGCTCAGTTCGGAATAATATATGCGAATCTTTTATATTTTAGCTTTGAAAACATTAATCTTTTTGAGTTTTGAGACCACTGCAAAACGCCCTCTATAAAAAAGTTTTCCTTTTTATATGATTTTGCCATCACATATTTAATTTTCAGCTTCAATTCAGGAACTTTTTTTCTTAAATATAGCCTCTAAGAGCGATTTTTTGTGAACTCAATCCACTTTTGGCTATACCGCCTCGATTATTGGTATCCTGTATAAGTTATAACTAATAGCTTGTATTAGTTGCTGTGAGTGTGTTTTGGCTTTGCCTACATATCGCGCCCCGCTTACTTTAAACCATCTGCTTATTGAACCAAAGGTTCTTTCTACTTTATAACGAGTTTGACTTATGGTTTTATTGATTCGTTTTTCTAACTCGGTTAAGGGTTTATTTTTTACTGCTTTATACAAAATTCTATTTTTTAATTTTTTGATAATTAATACTTCGTCATTTTCTGCGCTGGCGTACCCTTTATCTGCAAATACTGGCGTACGCGGCTTTAACTTTATCATTTATAGGCAACAATTCCTGAATATTAACATACAAAATACTAGCCTTGTTATATTTTTTAAATTGCTGTCCAGCTATCATATGCTTCATAGAGATTTGCATAAATAAAATTAGTGCAAATATTAGAAAATCTACATAATGGCTCAAAATCAAAACTAGGAGCAATATAATATAAAGAATTGTTAAAGATTTCTTTAGTTATTATCATAATGCTTGTTTAATTATTTTATGCAACTTTAGTTTTGCATCGGTGGCTGCAATAATTTTACGGCTGGCGCTTTGCCTTTTGCTCGTTCGTCCCTCTCTCGCTTTTGGCAAAGCGCTTTAGCTTAAAAGGAAGGACAGATTAACCACTATTTACTCGGGGCAAACAAGGCGGTAGCCAAAGTCGTAGGAGCGGTCGTTACCAAACAATAAGCGAGGTAAAAGAGGCCATAAGAACTCTAAATGAAATATCCACTAGCGACTCGATGAAAGAATTTTCGGGAGGTGTTATAATAACATCAGCGGTGGTTGGAATTGGAATTCTATTGGCCTAAACTAATTGAAAATAAATGAAACCCCAGCCACTAACTGCACCTAAAAGAAATTGGCGGCACACCAAACCGTCTAAAAACTCACAATAATTTGTTGATTACTTTTTTATTTTAACGTATCTTTGTGCATGCAATATATCGAAGGAAAAACAGAACTCAGCATTTCTTGGAGGAACTAAAAATGAAAAGCATAAACAAGCTATGGAAAGAAATAAATTTATATCTTTTGGTGACCTCTTAAAATATAGTAAAAAAGGGCTTTGTAAATTGTTGTAAATTAAAAATAAAATGAAAAAATCATTATACCTTATTTGTTTTTTTGTAATACTTTATGGTTGTAAAAAAGATGATGAATCTTCCGTAGAAGTTTGTCCTGGAGGTTGTAACTCTGAATACAAAATTACAAGTTCAAACGCCACGCTCGACTCAAATGGATACTGGCATGTTTTGCACGGTGGAATTAATTATTTTACCATAGCTGGAAATTTATCACAATTAAATTCTAAATATATAGTTAATGGAGTACCTTTAATTGAAGCAAATTTTGATTCTGATTATTGGGTAATTTTTGATTCAATTCAATATACTACGCCAATGTATTCTTATTTAGGTTGGTTTACAAACAACCAATTTAATAATCCTATTTCAATTGGTAGTTATACATATACATTAAAGGGATTAGCAGAAATTCAGCCTCCTTTAAATATCTCAGGTTATCAGTTAAATAAACATATGTGTTGGGATTGTCCATATACACCTACACTTTTTGGTACACATAGTAAATATACTTATACACCGCATCAAAACTTCTTTTTCGATAATGAAATGATTGGTGATACAGCCAGAATTTATATTCAAACAATTTTTAATTCAGACACAGGTCCAAGTGAAGAGGAAAATTCTTTACTCAAAGTTGTTTTTCAATAAAGCAAGGCAATTTTTAAGGAATTAAAAACGGAGTACGAAACACAGATCAGTCTATTAAAGCTAAAACTTAACTACGGTCAAACAAAAATATCTAACCTGGATATTTACATCAACAAATCTGTTGAAATTGCCACAAACCTCAATAAATATTGGGCTTCTGGAGATTTTGAAATTCAGAAGAGAATTCAAGAACTTGTATTTCCTGACGGTTTGCTATTGGATGTCAAAAAAAGGACTTATCTAACCAGAAAAACAAATTCTATTTTTTCGCTAACACTTGATTTATCAGGGAGTTCAGAGGGGGAAAAGAAAAACGGCAACAGAGATTTTCTGTTGCCGTCATCTTCAGTAGCGGGGACCGGACTCGAACCGATGACCTTTGGGTTATGAGCCCAACGAGCTACCAACTGCTCCACCCCGCAATATATTGGTATATTTATTTAGTATTTTCAGCTTTTTCTGAGTGCAAAGATATATTTTGTTTCTTTGTACTCCAAATAATTTTTATTAAAAAATAATTAAATGACGCACAAGGCTGGTTTTGTGAATATTATAGGTAGTCCGAATGTAGGTAAATCAACTCTAATGAATGTTTTGGTGGGTGAGCGACTTTCCATTATCACGTCAAAAGCGCAAACTACACGCCACCGAATAATGGGAATAGTAAATGGGGATGACTTTCAAATTGTTTATTCTGACACTCCAGGAGCCTTAAAGCCTAACTATAAGTTGCAGGAATCAATGATGAATTTTGTTTATACTGCAATAACAGATGCCGACATAATGTTATTTGTTACTGATATTTACGAAGACATTGCGATTGAAGAACAAGTCCTCCATAAAATAAAAAATGCTAAGGTACCAGTGCTTTTGCTTGTAAATAAAATAGACTTAGCAATACAAAATCAATTGGAAGCAAAAGTACAATATTGGAAAAAGGAAGTTCCTAATGCCGAAGTTATTCCTGTTTCTGCTTTAGAAAAATTTAATATAAACTATATATTTGATCGTATCTTGGCTCTTTTACCTGAAGGGCCAGGTTTTTATGCTAAAGATCAGTTAACTGATAAGCCAGAAAAATTTTTTGTTTCGGAAATTATTCGTGAAAAAATATTGATGAATTATAAAAAAGAAATACCCTATTCCGTTGAGGTAATTATAGAATCATTTAAAGAAGAAGAAAATATAGTAAAAATACGTGCCGAAATATTAGTAATCCGAGATTCACAAAAAGGTATTATTATTGGACATCAAGGGAAAGCGCTTAAAAAGGTAGGAACGGAAGCACGCAAGGATATGGAACTTTTTTTAGAAAAAAAAGTTTTTCTCGAACTCTTTGTAAAAGTAAATAAAGACTGGAGAGATAGCGACAATGAGCTAAAACGATTTGGATATAGCAATTAAACAGACTTTAAAAACTTAGTTTAATAATAAATTATTATTAGTGTAAGGATAGGATTAAATAAATAAATATTATAAATACTTCCATTTGAGGAGTGAATAAGGAAAGAAAAAATGGCAAATATAGTAGCAATAGTTGGACGTCCGAACGTTGGAAAATCGACATTATTTAACCGCTTGACTGAAAGCAGAAAAGCGATAGTTGATTCCGAATCAGGCGTTACACGCGATAGACATTACGGTAAATCCGAATGGAATGGATTAACTTTTTCTGTGATAGATACAGGAGGGTATGTGCAGGGATCAAGCGACATTTTTGAAGCAGAAATTCGCAAACAGGTTAAACTTGCAATTGAAGAAGCTACAATAATTTTATTTGTACTTGATGTTTCAGAAGGGATAACTGCAGACGACAAAGTAGTGGCGGACTTATTAAGAAGAGGTAAAAAGAAAGTGTTTGTAGTCTCTAATAAAGTTGATAATTTTGAAAGACAAGGGTTAACAGGTGAATTTTATGCTTTAGGCTTAGGTGAGCCTTATAATATTTCAGCTATCAGCGGAAGCGGAACAGGAGAATTATTAGATGATGTAGTAAAAAATTTAGATGCTGATATAAATGATGAGGAATTAACTATACCGAAATTTGCAGTTGTTGGACGTCCGAATGTAGGCAAATCATCTCTAATTAACGCTTTGCTGGGTAAAGAACGAAACATTGTAACTTCAATTGCAGGAACTACGCGCGACTCTATAAATACGAGATATACTAGCTTTGGCCACGATTTCTTATTAATTGACACAGCTGGTATCCGCAAAAAATCAAAAGTAGAAGAAGATTTAGAGTTTTATTCGGTAATGCGTTCGATCCGTGCCATTGAAGATTGCGATGTTATATTACTGCTAATAGACGCTCAACTAGGTTTGGAGGCTCAGGATATTAACATTTTCCGACTAGCTGAAACAAACCGCAAAGGCGTTGTGATTTTAGTGAATAAATGGGATTTAATAGAGAAAACTACTAATTCCACCAAAGATTACGAAGAAAAAATTCGTGAAAAATTAGCCCCATTTCGTGATGTACCAATTGTATTTACTTCTGCCTTAACAAAACAGCGCGTTTTAAAAGCTATTGAAGTGGCTGAGAAAGTATATGAAAATCGGATAAAAACTATTAAAACCCGACATTTAAATGATGTGATGTTGCCTATTGTTGAAAACCAGCCTCCTGCTGCAATCAAAGGAAAACATGTCAAAATTAAATTTATTAATCAGCTACCAACACATGCTCCCACTTTTGTTTTTTATTGTAACCTACCTCAATATGTTACAGAAGCTTATATGCGTTTTCTTGAAAACAGAATGCGTGAACAGTTTGATTTTGCAGGAGTGCCAATACAATTATTCATGAGAAAAAAATAATATTTTTTTGTAAGCATTTAAAAATCAAGGATATGAGAAATTTAATTAATTATTTTTTTAAATGACCTGGTATATTTTAAATTTTATAAATTTGTTAAAGGAATTTAGAAAAAAGTAAGTAAATTTTTTTTTTATTAAACTTATGTTATATTTGCATAATTAATTATTTTAGTGTTAAAGGTCTTTTTAATTAAAAAAGTATTTTATGGTGTTAGATATTTATAGTTTCTACAATAAAATGGAGCAAAATAATATTATGCTTTCTTTTAAAGGAGATATAACATCCGATTTACTCTCTTCTATTTTGCAAATAATGGAAGCCAAGATGGAGAATTTGGAAGAAGAGCCTAAAGTTAAAAAAAAAGTTTATAATGTTTTAGTAGAATGCCTTCAAAATCTCTATCACCACATGGATGAGTTGGCTCCTAATCAAGAAGACAAAGTTCGTTCAGCAATCTTTATGATAGGAAAAATTGATGGTCAATACAATATTATTACTGGCAATTATATCAAAAACGAAAATATTTCAAATCTAAAAAAAATTTTAGAAGACATAAATGAACTCAACAAAGAGGAGTTAAAAGAGTACTACAAGGAAGTTTTAAATAATGGCGAGATGTCAGCAAAAGGAGGAGGGGGATTAGGAATGATTGACATTGCTCGTAAAACAGGCGGCAAACTTAATTTTTATTTTACACCAATAGACGATAAGTACTCATTTTTCAGTTTAAATATTAATATTTCACAATAATTACAAATCAAATATGGAAGCAATATCAATTGAAGGAACGCCAAAAACTCCTACTGTTAATTTTGATACAGTTAAAGGTATTTTAGAAATTAAGGGACGTTCGATTCCCGAAAACTCTATTGAATTTTATAAGCCAGTAGTAGACTTATTAGAAAGGTATGCTTTTAAACCTCAGGCAGAAACAAATGTAAATATACAATTAGAATATTTTAATACAAGTTCTTCGAAGTGTATTTTAGATGTATTTAAAAAACTTGAAGGCATCAGTAAAGGAGGTAATAAAGTAATTATTAACTGGTTTTATGAGGAATATGATGAAGATATGTTAGAAGCAGGTGAAGATTATCAAGCTATTATTAATGTGCCATTTAAGATGGTTCAGGTTGTTGATTAATTAGTTTCAATGTTTTTCAGCCTTTAAAGCATTAATAACTATTAATATTTAAATCTTTATTTTTCAATAAATAATACCAGAGCTCCGCAATAATGTGGGGCTCTTTGTATTATTGGCCTCTCATTAGAGTCTGTCTTTAATGTAAGATTTACTCTTAAATATATTATTTTTTAATGGTATTCATGAGTTCGTTTTACTCGGGTCTTCGTTATTATTGTTTTAAATGCCCGTCATTTACCAATGTAAACTCCTGATTTTTAAAACTACGAAAGCCTCGAACTCATACATTATAGTTCAGACTCTCGACTATATAGACAGGCACTAATTATATCCTGTTGCTGCATAATTACTAATTAAAAAAATGTATTAGTAAAGCTTTCAAAATAAATTCGACAAAATAGATACATTAATAAAAACAGCTGATTTCATTTTTTTGCAATAAACATCCTTATGAAAACGCGCGTGAGGAACGAACAAACGCGACGCTGGGTTGCAGGTGGGGAGGAATCGTTTGTTCTTGATTTTTTGTTTCTTTTGTAGCGAGACAAAAGAAAAACACACCCTTTTTGAACCATTAAATTTGCGGATTTATTTCGAAAACTTTACTTAGGGAACCTGTTCATTTTTTTATTTCTAAATTAATCTATCAAGCCAATTGTTGGAAGGCTGTTTAATAGTTAAAAATAATAACTATACAGTGCTAAATATTAACTAAATTTGCAGCTCAAAACCATAATATTAACAAACTGTTTTATACAATGTTAGAGTTTATTACAAAACAAATTTCCAAAATTTTTGGAACAAAATCCGAAAGAGATTTAAAAGAAATACAACCTATTCTTGACAATATACTAGTCGAGTTTCCTAAACTAGCAAATTTAAGTAATGATGAATTGCGTGAAAAAACTATAGCGTTTAAAAAACGAATTAAAGAATTTTGTTTACAAGAACAAACACAAATAAATGAAATTCGTCAAAAAATTGATACTGATTTGTCCTTAAGCATTGAAGCCAAAGAATTACATTACGAAGAAATTGATAAATTAGAAAAAGAGATAACAGAAAAAAATAAAAAAATTATTGATGATTTATTACCCGAAGCTTTTGCAGTAATAAAAGAAACAGCGAAACGGTTTAAGGAAAACTCAAGCCTTGAGGTAACTGCAACTAAAATGGATATTGATCTCGCTGCTAGGCGTGAATCTATCGAAATTAAAGGTGATAAGGCATACTGGAGTAATAGCTGGAAGGCGGCTGGAAATATTGTAAATTGGGATATGGTTCATTATGATGTACAATTAATTGGTGGGATTGTATTACATCAAGGAAAAATTTCGGAGATGGGTACAGGTGAAGGAAAAACACTTGTTGGAACATTACCTGTATACCTAAATGCTCTTTCGGGAAGAGGCGTTCACATAGTTACTGTTAACAATTATCTTGCAAAAAGAGACTCCGAATGGAATGGCCCCTTATTTGAATTTCATGGATTATCTGTTGATTGTATTGACAAACATGAACCTAACTCTGTTGCGCGCAGACAAGCGTATATGGCAGATATTACATTTGGCACAAACAATGAATTTGGTTTTGATTATTTACGTGATAATATGGCGCGCAGCCCCGAAGATTTAGTACAACGCAAACATAATTATGCAATAGTAGATGAGGTAGATAGCGTATTAATTGATGATGCTCGTACACCATTAATTATTTCGGGACCTACTCCCAGAGGCGATAATCAAGAGTTTGCGCCTCTTAAACCACGTATCGAAAAGATTGTAAATGCACAAAGGGCATATATAAACAGTGCATTAACGGAGGCCAAGAAAATGCTGTCAGAAGCTAAGGATAAAGAAGCGGGAATTGCCTTGTTGAGAGCTTTTAGAGGATTACCTAAAAATAAAGCTACCATAAAATATTTGAGTGAAACAGGCATTAGAACATTGTTACAAAAAACAGAAAATTATTATTTACAAGATCAATCTCGTGAAATGCATACTATTGATGCTGAATTGTTTTTTGTAATTGATGAAAAGCACAATACCATTGAACTAACCGAAAAAGGACTTGAATTAATATCTAACTCTTCCGAAGATGCTAGTTTTTTTGTGTTACCTGATGTAGGTTCTGAAATAGCCCTGATTGAAAAATCAAACATCTCTATCGAAGAAAAGTTAAAGGTGAAGGACGAACTTATTCGTGATTACTCCATTAAATCTGAACGCGTTCATACCATCACCCAATTATTAAAAGCGTATACCTTGTTTGAAAAAGATGTGGAATATGTAATCATAGATGGCAAAGTAAAAATTGTGGATGAGCAAACAGGCCGTATTATGGAAGGCCGCAGATATTCCGATGGCCTGCACCAGGCTATTGAAGCTAAAGAGAATGTAAAAGTTGAAGCCGCAACGCAAACCTATGCTACTGTTACTTTACAAAACTACTTTCGAATGTATAGTAAGTTGGCTGGTATGACTGGTACTGCAGAGACCGAAGCTGGTGAGTTGTGGGATATTTACAAGCTGGATGTAGTTTCAATACCTACAAACAGACCTATTCAGCGCAAAGACCAGGAAGATTTAGTTTTTAAAACGAAACGTGAAAAATACAATGCCTCCATTGATGAAATTGTAAAATGTGTAGATGCCGGAAGACCTGTTTTAGTTGGTACTACCTCTGTTGAGATTTCTGAGTTATTAAGCCGCATGTTAAAATTACGAGGGATAAAACACAATGTTCTCAACGCTAAAATGCACCAGAGGGAAGCGGAAATTATTCAAGAAGCTGGTTTGGCAGGCACTGTTACTATTGCTACAAATATGGCTGGACGAGGTACGGATATAAAACTTGGTCCTGGTGTAAAAGAAGTAGGTGGTTTAGCTATTGTTGGAACTGAGCGCCACGAGTCAAGACGTGTTGATAGACAGTTGCGGGGACGCGCAGGAAGACAGGGTGATCCAGGATCATCTCAATTTTTTTCATCTTTAGAAGATGATTTAATGCGCTTGTTTGGTTCGGAACGTATCGCTAAATTGATGGATAGAATGGGAATTGAAGAGGGGGAGGTAATACAACATTCGATGATTACAAAATCAATTGAACGAGCGCAAAAAAAAGTAGAAGAAAATAATTTTGGCACCCGCAAGCGATTGATAGAGTATGACGATGTAATGAATTCACAAAGAGAGGTTATTTACAAAAAAAGACGACACGCCTTATTTGGAGAACGTTTAGCGATTGATATAGCTAACTCTATCTATGATACTTGTGAATCGTTGGTTATGGAATACCATGATATAAAAGATTTCGACAACTTTAATATAGAAGTGCTTCGAATATTAACTATTGAACCTCCTTTAAGTGAAGAAGATTTTATTAGTTTTAATTCGCAACAAGTAATTGAACAGTTATATAAAAAAGCGGAAGCTAATTATATAAATAAAAATCAACAAATGGCTAATAAAGCCTTTCCTATCATTAAAAATGTTTATGAAGATAAATCAAATTCGTTCGAGAATATTGTAACACCATTATCTGACGGGATAAAAACTTTACAGGTTATTGTAAATTTAAAGCAAGCTTATGAAACGCAAGGTAGAGAATTAGTGTTAGGCCTGGAAAAAGGTACAGCACTTTCTATGATTGATGACTCCTGGAAGGAGCATTTGCGCGAAATGGATGAATTAAAACAATCTGTTCAGAATGCTGTTTACGAGCAAAAAGACCCTTTATTGGTTTATAAATTTGAATCGTTTGAATTGTTTAAGCGAATGGTTACGGATGTAAATAAAGATGTAATTTCTTTCTTGATGCGAGCCAATCTGCCATACGAAACTAACAATACAATTCAGCAAGCACGAGTGCAAGCCCCCAAAAGAGAGTTGGTGCATAGCAGTCGCAATGAAAACGCTGATGAAGAGAAACAAAAACCTAAATTACAGCCTGTAAGGGTTGAACAGAAAACAGGTAGGAATGATGCTTGTCCATGCGGAAATGGTAAAAAATACAAAAACTGTCATGGTAAGTAAATATAAATAATATCAAATTTTTGCAAGCTATATTATATTTTTAAAACAGGGTTTTTACAGACTATATTAATTAATGTCGCTGTGAAATTATCCTATTAAAATGCAAGGCTAATTAATTCTTCAAATGAATTGAAAGAGATAACATCACAAATAAATAGTGTATGTCCGTAGAGTCGATAGTCTGAACTATAATTTTCGAGTTCGAGGCTTTCGCAGTTTTGAAAATCAGGAGTTTACATTTGTAAATGACTGGTTTTTAAAACAAGAATAACGAAGAAATCGGACATTATAGACAGACTCTAAATAGTATAAATTAAATATATGAAAGTTATTGATCACATAAAACAAGCTAAAACAGCGCTGTTTTCTATCGAAATTCTACCTCCTTTGAAAGGGAAAAGTATTCAGTCTATATTTGATGGTATTGACCCTTTGATGGAGTTTAAACCTTCATTTGTTGACGTAACTTATCACCGTGAAGAGTATTTATATAAAAAACGCGAAGGTGGCTATCTTGAAAAAGTAAGTATTCGAAAACGACCTGGGACAGTTGGTATTTGTGCAGCTATCATTAATAAATATCATGTGGATGCTATACCCCATATTATTTGCGGTGGTTTTAGTAAAGAAGAAACAGAAAATGCATTAATCGACCTTCACTTTTTAGGCATTGATAATGTGCTTGCATTGCGCGGCGACTCTATTAAAAGCGAACACGAGTTTATTCCTGAACCTAATGGACACGAATACGCAATTAATTTGGTGAAACAGGTGTCTCAAATGAATAAAGGAAGGTACATAGAAGATGATTTAGCAGATGTGGCGCCAACAAATTTTTGTGTTGGAGTTGCAGGTTATCCTGAAAAACATTTCGAAGCACCGAATATGATTTCAGATATTAAATATTTGAAAGCTAAAATCGATGCTGGCGCTGAATATATTGTAACACAAATGTTTTTTGATAACAAAAAATATTTTGAATTTGTAAATACTTGCAGGGAAATGGGCATTACAGTTCCCATCATCCCAGGATTAAAAATATTAACGACCAAAAAGCAGGCAACTATTTTACCGAAAATATTTAAAATAGATATCCCACAGCCTTTTTTAGAAGAAATTGAAAAATGCAAAACAGACGCTGCGGTAAAAGCTGTAGGTATTGAATGGTGTATAAATCAATCAAAAGAATTACTTAAACACAAAACTCCTTGTCTGCATTTTTATACTATGGGATCATCAGAAACTACTAGAAAAGTTGCGGCTGAAGTGTTTTAATTTTTCCTCTACCTGACGAATATTTACATATTGTTACAACGAGCATTTTTAGTATCATTCCCCCATGTAAGATATTCCGAAAGCAAATAATTAACATGGATTTTTAAAATCTATGCTAATAAAGCTTTCAAAATAATTTCGACAAAATAGATATATCAATAAAAACACATGATTTCATTTTTTTGCAAAAAACATCCTTATGAAAACGCGTGTGAGAAATGAACAAAAGCGATGCAGCCTTGCAGGTGGGGAGGAATCGTTTGTTCTTGATTTATTGTTCCTAAAGCCTGTCCTGAACTTTTGCCCAATGGTATCAAAACAAAAGAAAAACACACAGTTGTTGAACCATTTAATTTACAGATTTATTTCGAAAACTTCACTTACTTAGTAACTGCAATTTTCTTTGAAACCCTCTCCCCTGTTTTTAATTCAATTACTTCTACTATATATAATCCAGCAGGGACTTTGCTCAAATCAATTGTAGCGTTATCACTAAAAGTTTCAAGGTTTAAAATTGTCTGCCCAGCAATGTTTAAAAAGCGAGCTTTGTATTCCGCTTTTTTTGACAGATTAATGCAAAGCTTATCACTTGCTGGGTTGGGATATACAAAAACTTTTACAGGAGAAACTGGCTTAATATTATTTGTTTTCAAAGCCAAAAGGGTGTCATTTGCCAATAGTCCTTGCAAATCAATTAATTCATCGCCTGGCTCATAATCCAGCCATAAAAATGAATCGAATAGCATTTCATCGGTTGTGCTCGTTCCTGCAGTAACTAATGCGGGCGGTGAATTAGGGTTATTAAGATTATTGGCTGTATTATCGTAAACATGTTTTGAGAACAATTTATAGCCAGCAGGGATTTTTACTAACTTAGAAAAAGTATAGTAGCCCTGCCACATAAAGTCCCATTCATTAATGCGAATCAAAGGAATAGTATCCGTTCCAGCATAAGCATAATTTTCAATGCTTACACAAACTTTATGAGAATGAGGGAAAGCCGAAAACATGGAAAATGAAGCTGGTAATACTCCGTTATCTGGGTATTTATCCGAAAAAGAAGAAACTGTATTTGGCAGCATATACAAACCCCAGTTTTGCAATAATGTTGAATTATGAACCGGTCGTATTCCAGTTTCATTTAAAGGGTAAAAATACATTCGAATTTGGGTGCTATCAACCATACCGGAGGTTCCGGGAGGATAATGTAACTGCATCACAATATTTGAACCTGCGGGAATATTTATCCCAGCTTTTAAAGGGAATTCGCCTGGGAAAATAATAGGTGCTGAACCTGGCGCATAACCTCCTATACTTAAATCCCCTGGAGCATTGAAGCAGTTTCCTGACAAATCCGTTGCTGATGTTCCGGCAGTATCTATATTAACAATTACGTGATGCACAATATCTGGGTTACCCGGCACAATCTCATAAGCACGTAGTATTCTATCCTGAGTTAAACCGCTTGGAATAGTAAAACAAACGTAACTATCAGTGGAGCCTGCATTGCTAACAAATGTAGGCATCTTCAATATCAGTGAAGGGGTTCCTATAAGCTTATATTCTGTAGTATATACAGGAGCTGGAGGCGCCAAAGTAGTGTCGCCTGCTAGTGCGCCGCTATTTACCCAACTAATAATATCATTTTTTTCGGCTTGAGTAATGATGCGTTCACCAATAAAACGTGAAAAACTAGTATCGGGTGACCATGGTGGCATATGGCCTTCCTCCACATGATATAATATAGACGAAGCATAGGAGGATGTTTGCGTAAAATTCATGAGTGGCATAGGTGTACCACCGCCACTGTGATGACAAGAAGTACAATTATTAAAGAATATTTGAGCCACATCCTTGTATACAAGCTGGGCTTTCGCTGTATTAAAAAAAATAATTGATATCAGCGTTAATAATAAAATAGAAGTATTTTTCATTGTTTTTTTATTTTAATTTTTTATTTGTTATATTTCATTTTCTTATTTAAAAAAAATTAAAACTTAGTTTAAATAAATATTTAATTTTAATTATATTATTAAGCCTCTGAAAAATCAGTTTTCAAACACATCCTATCCACTGTTATTTTAAAAGCGACAACAAGGTATAATAAAAAAAATTAAAAATAAAATAAAATAGTATTTATTTTATAAAAAAAAATCTAAAAAGAAAGTTAATATGTTGCATTACGCATCAGTTTCCCGATATATTTCCCTAAAATATCAAATTCTATATTTACAATGGATCCGGATTCTATGTTTTTAAAATTTGTGTTTTCAAATGTATATGGGATGATACAAACTGAAAAAGAATTAATTTTTGAGTTTACAACAGTTAAACTAACACCATTAACACATACAGAGCCTTTTTCAACAGTTATATTATTTAATGAAGCATCGTATTCAAAAGTAAATGTCCAACTTCCATTCGCTTCTAAAATATTTTTACAAACAGCAGTTTGATCTACGTGTCCTTGCACAATATGACCATCAACCCTATCACCTAGTTTCATGGATCGTTCCAAATTTATACTATCGCCAATTTTTAAAGTAATTAAATTTGTTTTATTAAGTGTTTCGGCAATAGCGGTAACTTTATAAGTTTCCTTATAAATATCGACAACTGTTAGGCATACTCCATTATGAGCAATACTTTGGTCAATTTTTAACTCATTTGTAAAACTTGATTTTATTGTTAAAAGCAAGTTGCTTTGTTCATTAACTAAAGCAATAACTTCCCCTAAATTTTCTATTATTCCTGAAAACATAAATATAATTAGCCCTTATTAATACTTTTTGTGGAGATTGAAAATAACAAGATTTAATTTAAAAATATATATTTTTGTGTATAGATTAAATAGCTGTTAAATTAATTATTCCTCTTGTTTTTTTCTTGAATAATCTGAATAAAACCTTTTAAATTTCGTGACACAATTCCGTTCATACGTATTTCATTAACAATGCAAATATAATAGTAGGTACCGTCGGAGCATAATTTTTTTGTACTAGTATTTTTTCCATCCCATAAAATATTTGGATTCGTAGTTTCGTAAATAAGTAATCCCCATCGGTCGTATATTTTAATATTAATATCCTTTATATACCTATAAGGTAGAGGACTAAAAATATCGTTTTGCCCATCACCATTAGGGGTGAAAACATTTGGCAACTCATAAACAGGACAATTGTCTACACATAATTTAGTAACAACAGGGCTTTCATTACCTACAGAATCGATAGCTGTAACGGCATAACATCCTGCAACGGAAGGAATTCCATCAAATAAATATTCGTGCAAATAGTCTGTAGTATTTAAGTCGCTTGTGCTATAAATTAATTGAAGTTCACCATCTGCTGTGGCTGAAAAATAAACGTTATATCCTGCAGCATCCTCGCTGCAATAAGTATTTGGGTTTGTCCAAGAAATTAAATTTTTAAAATCATCACAATTTTTCTCCACCGTAAAGTTTGGTTGACAGGGGGGGATTAAATCTATTGGCTGCTCACATTTTAATTGTGAATTATTATACAGCGGGCTGGGAAGAGCAGTATTGGAATATTTTCCAACACTTACTATTTTATAACAATAGTTAATACCATTTATTAATCCAGTATCAATATAAGTAGAAGCAATAGATGTATCAATTTTTACATAATTATTAGATCCGACAGGGATTGCGCGGTATATATCATATCGGTAGTTAGTCCAAGGAACTATCTCCTTCCATGATAAAATAATTTTTTTGTCGGCTGCTAAGCTTTTTAAAAAAACAGACGATGCAACGCTAGTAGCGCTTTTAAATAAATTATTAGAGTAAAAATCAATACGGAAAGAGTAGGCTGTATCTTTAGTATTTAATCCCGTACTAATATAACTTGTATCCGTTAATTGATAAAATGTAGGCTGAACATAACTGGCAATTTGAGTAAATGCGCTTGCTGTAGGATTAAATCCTTGCGCTTGCATTAATCTGTATTCATAGGGTGGAGGATTAGCCAAGGTGTCGAGGTTGGAGGTATCCCCTATTGGCTTTACCCAATGAATCCAAATACTATCATTTGTACCTGTACTCAATACACTTACGTTTGTGATAATTGGCACTTCTCTAATTAATTCGGAACAAACTTTCTCTGACGCATAACTTTCAGAACCATCAGCATAATATGCAACCAACAAGTAGGAATAATTAAGCCCATGTATTAAACCTTGACCATTATTATCATCAATAAATAATAATTGAGAAGGTGTTGTAGCGCCTATATAAGTATAACCTGTATAGCTTGGCACACCGGTTTCGCAAACACTGTGCGCCCAAGGAGAGCAAATATTTTTTCGATAAATTTTATATCCTAATAAGGGGTTACTTCCCAATGTATCGTTGCAAAAAATATTGTTCCAATTAAGTATAATGCTTGTGCCAGAAGGCATAGCTGTTAAGCCTGTTGGAGCAGGTGCTATCACCTGAATAAAAACAGATTCGAAATCAACCAATGGTGCTGAAGGATGGCTATCGGAAGCTTTAAAGGTTACTAAGTATGGCAACAATTGAATTTGTGAACAGTTCGGCGTCCAGCTAAACTGACCTGTTACAGGACTTGGTGAAGCTGTAGAAGAAAATGATGCGCCAGGGCTGAGCAAGAAGGGGCCACCGGTAGCAGCTATTGTAAGAAAATTTAATTGTGCTGAAGTTAAGGCCGTCACTTCAAAATTTAAGGTGCTTCCAGCAACGATGCAGGTATCTGGCACATGATTAATTTTGGGAGCTGTATCGGTACATGGGCCAACTGTAATTTGCATGTCACGAATAACAGAGCCAATGAAATAGTATTGATTGTTAAACGGAGACCTTCGGTATTCTTTAATTAAAACTGCAATATTATATTGACACAGCATGCTGGGGCTGCACCAAACAATATCTCCAGTAGCAGCATCGATACTGTTTGAATTCATATTAGGAGGGAAAGAATATCCGAAAATAGCTTGGCCATTTGCATAACAATTTGTTAAGCTATAATGCAAACTGTCACCATCTATATCAAATGCTCCCGGGTTGTGCTCAAAACATACGTTTACACAAGCATCATCAATTGGGGGATTAAGAAGTTCTGGCGAGTTATTAGGCACTAACCATGTGTTAATAACTAATTGGGAACGTATAAAAAAAGATTGGTCGACAGAGTTAGGGATATTACAAATACCTGCATTGCGATTCGGGTCCTCCATGGTGATGGTGTAATTCCCATCGCCAGGGTATGTATGAGTTGTTTCGTAAATATTTTTTTTGGTATAGGTAGAAATCATTTCGCCATCTGAAGCATTGGTGCACATATTGTTAGCAGGGCCGTTGATGCGGGGTATAATGGCACTATCCCCATCACCAAAATAAACTGTTATTTCACAACGATCGGCCGAAGTAGTTGCAATGTCGGTATTGGTATACGTAGCAACTGATATTTTGTAAGTTTTTCCGGAAATATGCTGAAATGTAATTTCTCCCGCACGATTATGTGTAGCTAATATGTTGCTATAGTTGTATAGCAAAATAAAAAATAAAAAAAGAATTTTTTTCATGTTATTAAACTTTTCACTAGGTTGAAAGAACTAAGTTACGAATTATATTTTTATGAACATAAATAAGCTACTTTTAAATTACAGGGAAGCAAGTTTTATATATTTAGGTGCGGGGTAATCTCATTTAATTTTCGATGAGCAAATTTAAGTTTACCCGCATAATCTCACCCATATTTGCACATTTAAGAAATGGAGGATGATTATAATAGGCGGCCAATTCTTTTTTCAAAGAATTTTCTTTTTCAGGTAAAGAAATTGTGTCTTTAACCATTGCTTCTAGCAGGAGATCGATTCTTTTTCTTGCACGTTTATAGCGTTTCGCAATTAGCGATCTTTCTTCTTGCTGATATTGCTTCATGGTTTCTTCATTGATGAGCTTAATGCAAAGATCTACA
This sequence comes from Chitinophaga pinensis, assembly GCA_945865315.1. Lineage (GTDB taxonomy): Bacteria > Bacteroidota > Bacteroidia > 2-12-FULL-35-15 > 2-12-FULL-35-15 > 2-12-FULL-35-15. The sequence continues at coordinate 17,594 of CAMBDK010000011.1, forward strand.
AAATGTTTGTTTTCCTTATAATACTGAGGTAAGTAGAGTGTTTTTTTACCTTCATAACATTGCTGATCAAAGTCTATCGCTCTAAACCTATATTGCACATCATCAAAATCGGCTGTTACATCAATTACAAAATTATATGCCCTCATATCGCCAAGCAAACGAACAAAGCACCGTTCGTTAAACTTAACAAATTCTTTTGCCATTCGCACTTCATTAACAACCATCCAACGATACTCTGGTTTCATAAACATATCGCCAGGAATGCCAACAATATGTTCCTCAATAAGCGTATCTTGATTAACCAAAAAATTTATACGGTTGGGGGACAAAATATCTTCGAGTTCCAAACCATAAATACGGGATGCGTCGGCAATTTTAACATAATAATAATCGTGGTTATCATTATATTGATTTACAATACAAATTCGGAATGGTTTGGAGTTTCCAAAAGCGCAATAATCTACTCTTTCAACTAATAAGTGTTCCATAAAAGACTCATTACCATCGAATTTCATCATTGCATACATTTTCACTAAGCGATGATGAATATCCTCCATTTCAAAAGGTTGAAACATTACTGTTTGCCAAAGTGTGTCGTTTCCCAGTTTATCTTTTTGTGGAATAGAAAAAAAATATCTCAATAATTCATTGTATGAAAATGGAATCTGAATCATTCTATTATACTTTGATAAATATTCTTTTAAATAGTCATTAATTTTATAAAACGGTTTTTTTTTAGATATAATATTTGTTTCCATGAGCTAGCATTTAATTAAAACTAAGTCTGGCAGTTTTTTTATAACAATATAGAGGTATTAAAAAGCGCCAACCATAATGCATAAAGATAAATACAATAATTTATTTAAAAGAAAAAATGAAAAATTATTGTTGAATTTCCATCAAAATAATAATTATGTAACTCCGAATAATTTTATATATTTGCGAAAAGCTTAATAAATAATAATTAAAAAACTAAATTAAAAAAATGAAAAAATATCTACTAATTACGCTGCTCTTCGGAATAGGACTTTCTATCACTGCGCAAAACCAAAGTAAGGCTTTGGTCAAGTCCAGCATTTCTAATAAGTTATACCCATATATTAAAGGTAAAGTAATACCAGGCGATGGGAACAATGAGTTTAGCCAGCATGCTAACAATTCAAATGCTGGTGCTCCTTCAATGAGCCGTTCAAATAACGGAACACTAATTGGTCAAACAACCTATGACCTTCAAACCAATTCTTCTGTTGCAAGACGGATAATCAATCATGGAGACAGCACTATTTCTGCTGTTTGGACTATTGCTAGTGACTTTACCCCTTATACAACCAGAGGAACAGGTTATCAGTATTTTAACGGCACCGACTGGTTACCAATGGTAACAAGCCGTTTAGAACCCATAAGAACAGGTTGGCCGAGCCTTGGATTACTAGGTACCGGTGAAGAAATAGTACTTGCTCACAATGCTGCTAACTATAGCTTTCAACAAGGTACCAATGCCTCAAAGGGAGATACACAATGGACGTTTGCTGCTAGTGGTGCAAACGGTGCAATTGCTCCTTCCTCTGAGGGTACCATCTGGGGGAGATTAGCTGTTTCCGGGACTGGCGATAGTACTATTCACCTTATTTCAAACGCAGCAGATTCTCTTATTATAAAGAATGGTGTTAAAAGTCCTTTTTTATATGCTCGTTCCCTAAATAATGGAGTAACGTGGCCAATTAAAGATAGTACCCTGCCAGGTTATAACAATAGCCGTACTAAACGAAGCGGTGCTGACGACTATTCTATTGATGCTCAAAATACAAATGTAGCTATTGTTCAAGGAGGTTTGGCAGAGGATGTTGTTCTATGGAAATCAAGTGACAACGGATCTAATTTCGTAAAAATATATGTTGATTCTGTACCCTTCGCACCTGATATGGCCGGCGCTGGAGCTACCGACACGATGAATACAAACGATGGCTGTGTAACAGTGGTATTGGATAAAAATAATAAAGCACATGTGGCATATTCATTATCACGTACAATGGCAGAGACTCCCGGCTCTATCAGCTTTTTTCCAGGCACGATAGGGCTTATATATTGGAATGAAATCACTCAAACTAAAATAGATGTACCTATTTTAGCTGTAGATGTTGATGTAAATGGCAGCGGCACTTATGAATTAGGAGACTCTATCACTTCCAGCGGCTTATGCAGATATGGGAGTGGCAGTATTTTAAATAAACCAAGCATCGCTGTAGATGATTTAGGAAATATTTTTATAATATTTTCTCTGCCTCAGGATGCCGATATTTCTACTGACAATTCAGCACAAAGCTTTAGAGATATATGGGTTGTTGCTTCTCAGGATGGAGGACAAACCTGGGGTAAGATTCAAAACTTAACCAGTACTATAGAGAACGAAGAAGCATTTGCATGTGTAGCTAAACTGGTTGACGACAACCTTCACATACTTTATATGAGCGATGTAGAACCTGGTACCGCTTTAACTAATAGCGATGCAGACAACACGAATGAAATGAAATATTTAAAAGTTGCCACTGCGGATGTTCTAAATGAAACTGCGGGCATTAATAATTTATCGTCTAGCAATAAATTATTTTCTGTTAGTCAGAATTTCCCAAATCCATTCAGCGGAGAAACAACTATTTCTGTAAATTTGAATCAGGCTTCTCATTTGAATATTTCTGTCTCTAACCTTTTAGGGCAGCAATTATTGTTAGTTACGTCAAGTAATTCAAACGCTGGTAAATACAGCTTCAATGTGGATGGCTCTAAATTAAGTGCTGGTATTTATTTATATACAATAAAAGCAGGCAACTATTCAATTACAAAAAAGATGATAGTACAATAATAAGCTGAATAAATTTGAGTTAAAATATAAAAAATCTCCCAGATGATTATCATTCATCTGGGAGATTTTTTATTTAGCTAGATAAAATTTGGGTGGAATTAATTTTTATCTTAAGTCTTCAATTGATATGCCAGGATGCAATTTAGCATTAAATATAAAATTGGAGTCGGATATTTCTACATCGCCTACAAAGGATTTTATGGTATATGTTTGCAAAGTCCCATCTTTCATCAACATTTTTACACTTACAATTTGTTTTTTTATTTTATCAATATTTAATTTAATAGTATGAAACTTCTGCTTGTCGGGGTTTTCTGGGAATAAGCTTATGGTATTAATTGCAGCTTCTTCTCCATCAAATTTATATTTATACCCTTTTTCATAAAGGGTAAAAATAGTGGAAGGATTAAGAGCACTGTTGTCGCTTTCCATATCCTTAATTATAACTTCATTAGCCTCTTTTACAAAATCCCAAACAGTTTTGCCATCGCAATATATTTCATGACCAGGTATAGTCAATTTGTATTTATTCCCTTTAGTTTCTAATTTAGAATCTTGCGTTTCTTTACTCTTGTCTTTTTTTTCAAGAACCTTGGTAAACTCGGCTTTAATACTGGTGTACGATTTTGTTTTCGCAGACAAATCATCTAAAATTTTTTTTGCTTTAGAGTCTATTTGAGCGAATGCGCTTATATAAGTAAATGTAAGCGCTGCAATTAAGCTTGTTTTATTTGCTAGCATTTTAATAAATTTTAAATTGTTATAAAGGCTTATTCAAAAACTGTTCCAAAGATAACATATCCTTAATTAAAACTTCACGCGCTTTAGAACCTTCAAAACGACCGAGAATTCCAGCAGCTTCTAATTGATCAACAATTCGGCCAGCGCGGTTATAACCTAATTTTAACTTGCGCTGAATCATAGAAGTAGAACCCTGTTGAGTAGAGACCACCACTTCTGCAGCCTGTTTAAACATGCTGTCGCGTTCGGATGGATCCATATCTTCTTTACCACTTGAATCACCATTTTCATCAATATATTCGGGTAATAAATAAGCATTAGAATACCCGCGTTGGCTGCCAATAAATTCACATATTTTCTCTACTTCCGGGGTATCAACAAAAGCACATTGTAAGCGAATTAGATCGTTTCCTGTAGACATAAGCATGTCCCCTCTTCCAATCAATTGATCAGCTCCACCAGAATCTAGAATTGTTCGGGAATCAATTTTTGAACTTACTCGAAATGCAATGCGTGCAGGGAAATTTGCTTTTATTGTTCCTGTAATAATATTAACGGATGGCCTTTGTGTAGCAATAACTAAGTGGATTCCAATAGCGCGAGCAAGTTGAGCAATACGTGCAATGGGCGTTTCTATTTCTTTGCCGGCTGTCATAATTAAATCGGCAAATTCATCTATTATTAAAACGATGTATGGTAAAAATTTATGACCGTTGTTTGGATTTAATTTACGGGATATAAATTTAGTATTGTATTCTTTTATATTACGAACCTCCGCTGCTTTCAACAAGTCGTAGCGGTTATCCATTTCTATACATAAAGAATTTAAGGTATGAACTACTTTTTTAGTATCCGTAATTATTGCATCAGCGCTATCGGGTAATTTTGCTAGAAAATGTCTTTCAATTTTATTAAAAAGCGTTAACTCTACCTTTTTAGGGTCAACCAAAACAAATTTAATTTGTGAAGGATGTTTTTTATACAACAATGAAACAAGAATAGTATTTAAACCCACAGATTTACCTTGGCCGGTAGCACCCGCCATTAAAAGGTGAGGCATTTTTGCCAAATCAAAAATATACGTTTCATTACTAATTGTTTTACCTAATGCAACAGGTAAATCCATGGTTGTATTTTGAAATTTATCGGATGATAAAAGTGCACGCATTGGAACCATCTCTGCATTTTGGTTGGGAACCTCAATACCTATAGTACCCTTGCCAGGAATTGGTGCGATAATGCGAATGCCCAGTGCAGAAAGACTTAATGCAATATCATCTTCCAAGTTTTTTATTTTTGAAATCCTCACCCCTGCAGCAGGAATTATTTCATATAAGGTAACTGTAGGTCCTACAGTGGCTTTTATTTTTTGGATTTCAATACCATAATCACCTAAGGTTTTTAATATGCGATCTTTATTAGCATTAAGCTCTTCAGTATTAATAACAATATCTTTAGAGCCACCATAACTTTCTAATAAATTAATAGGGGGAAATTGATAGGATGATAAATCTAAGGTAGGGTCATACATTCCTACTTGTTCAATTAATGCTTCATTTATTTTTTCAGGACTAAGTTCCTCTTCTTTTATTTCGTTACTTACAACTGTAAATTGCACATCATTATCATTTTCTGTTAAAACCAGTTCGTTTTCAATTAATGGTTTTTCAAGGTCCTCAACAATTTTATTATTACTTAAATTTGTTATAAACAAGTCATCTTCATTTACACATTCTTCAAATTTCTCTTTTATTATTTCTTGTTCTTTAAATTTATTTTCTAAATTTTTATCTGCAACAATTTCTGCATTATTTTGATTCTCATCCTCAATAATGACAGGGGTTTTCTTGCTTAAATCAAATGAAGTATTAAAAGCAGCAATTAAATAAATAAGGAATGCAAACAACAATAGTATTCCTGTACCAATCTGCCCTAAAAGTTCATTTAGCAAATTACTCATGGTGTACCCATAAGCCCCTCCCAAAAATATTAATTCATCCTTATGGAATAAAAAACCAAGTGTTAATGAAATAAAAATCAAAAAAAAGAAAGAGTAAATATATGCTTTACCGAAATTGGTTGGTCCAATGTGAAATGTAATACGCAATCCAGTAATAAATGCTAAAAAAGCAAATAGGTAAGAGGAAATACCAAACCATTTATAGAGAAAGATATGTGAAAGAATGGCACCAAATTTACCGAGCCAATTTTCAACTTTTGCGCCAGGCTCAAAAAGGTTACTGGCAACCGAAGCTTGATCAGGATCTTGAATAAAACAGCTAAAGCAATTAAAACAATAGGAAGTAAATGCAATTACTAAATATACCGAAAACAGCAAAAGTGTAAAACCTACAATTTTTTGAAACCGCTCATTGTGAATGAAACTAAAAACATTAGAAACTTTTTCAGTAAAACTAGTTTTAGGTATCTGTTCCTTATTGTTATCCTTACTTTCACCGTTTGTGCCAGGTGATTTCAAGGAGCCATCTTTCTCCGATTTATTAACTTTAATGTCGTTTTTAAAATTATTTTTTTTAAGTTCTGCCATTTCTATCAATTTGAAAATGTGCTAATTTGAAAAACTTTTTTTTAAAAAAGTTCATCCCCTAAATTTGATTTTTATTGAATAAACTATTTTGCATATAAAAACACTTTTTAGAGTCTGTATATTCTAAAATATAGATGCCATTAAATGCTATAAAAAATCAGAACAAATAATTTTAAATTAATTGCGCCAAAACCTATTATTAAATTAGGATATGCAAGTAAAAATAATAATAGAGAAGGAGCCAAAAAGATTTTTTAAAAAATCTTATAAACGTTTCATTGTGAATAAATATAATGCCATTCAAAAAAAATAATCGATATTAAATATAATGAGATAAATATTGGAAGTTAAAATAATTGATTAACTAAATATATTTATATTTGCGTACAGGCTGTTTTATTAATAAAAATAGCAAATACAAAAATTTATTCAACAGTAAATGACCAATGAAAATTTGAAATCCTCGGAAGAAAATTTTTCTCCTAGTCTTTATAGTGAGGATCTTGCAGCAGTGCCAGCATCTGAGCGTAGCTGGGGAGCATGGAATTATGCCGCTTTATGGATTAGCATGAGTTTGTGTATTCCAACATATATGCTTGCAAGCTCCCTCATTGAAGGGGGAATGAATTGGTGGCAAGCTATCCTTACTATTTTTATAGGAAATTCAGTTGTATTAATCCCTATGGTATTAAATGGGCACGCTGGGGCCAAATACGGAATTCCATTCCCTGTATTTGCGCGTGTTAGTTTTGGTGTAAAGGGAGCAAATATACCGGCTATATTAAGAGCTATTGTAGCTTGTGGGTGGTTTGGCATACAAACATGGATAGGAGGTTATGCTGTTTTTTTGATGCTTAAGCTTTGGGTACCTTCAATAGAAAAAATTCCTCAAATTTTCCCTACATCATTTGGGCTGCAAACGGGTCCGGCGATAACCTTTTTTTTCTTTTGGTTAGTAAATATGTTTGTAGTTTATCTTGGAGTAGAAAGCATTAAAAAACTACTTGTTTTCAAAGCTTTTTTTCTGCCCATAGCAGCATTAGCTCTTTTATTTTGGGCTATTTTAGCAGGCAATGGCCTAGGGCCTATTCTTTCACAGCCATCTCAATTTAAATCGAGCGCTGCTTTCTGGCATTTTTTTTTCCCAGCATTAACAGGCATGGTTGGATTTTGGGCTACATTATCGCTCAACATTCCGGATTTTACTCGTTATGCAAAAAGCCAACGCGCACAAATGCTTGGACAAGCAATTGCCTTGCCGGCTTCTATGACATTGTTTTCTTTTATAGGAGTAGTAGTAACATCTGCAACACTAATTATTTATGGTGAAACAATTTGGGATCCACTCGTGCTTGCTGGCAAATTCGAAAACAAAATATTGGTAAGTATAGCGATGATAGCTGTTGCCATTTCAACTTTAGCTACTAATATAGCGGCTAATATAGTAAGTCCTGCAAATGATTTTGCGAATTTATCACCTTCAAAAATTAATTTCAAAACAGGTGGTTACATAACAGGGCTTATAGGACTATTCATTTTTCCTTGGAAACTTATTTCAGACCCCACTGGCTATATTTTCACCTGGCTTATTGCATATTCAAGTTTACTTGGTCCTATTGGAGGTATCATGATTGCAGATTATTATTTCATTCGCAAACAAAATATTGATGTTAAAAACTTATATCAATTAAAAGGAAAATATACTTATAAAAACGGATTTAACATTATTTCTATAATTGCATTGATAATTGGAATACTGCCAAATGTACCTGGGTTTTTAACTACGATAGGAATTATTGGTAAAGATGCGGTATGGCATTGGCTATCTCAACTTTATAATTATGCTTGGTTTGTTGGTTTTTTTGTTTCAGGTATTTGCTATTTAGTTTTAATGAGAAAATATTATAATAAATAGAATGTATTTTGGAGGCTGCCTATAATGTCCGATTTACTCATAAATATATTGTTTTTAAAGGTATTAGTGAGCAAAACAATTTCGACAAAACAGGTATATTAATAAAAACCGATGATTTCTTTTTTTTGCAAAAAAATATCCTTACGAAAACGCGCGTGAGGAATGAACAAAAGCGATGAAGGGTTGCATGTATGGAGGAATCGTTTGTTCTTTTAATTTTTTGTTTCTTTTTATCAAGACAAAAGAAAAAAACACAGTTTTTGAACCATTTAATTTACGAATTTATTTCGAAAAATTCACTTATTATATTAAACAATTTATTTCAATTTAAAGTTTTTAAAAAATAATTAATGAGCCAGTTAATAAAAAATAAGATAGAAGAATTATCGAAAAATATTGAGCAGCATAATTATAATTATTATGTAATAAATGAACCTATTATTTATGATTTAGAGTTTGATAAATTACTTGAGGAATTGATAAAGTTAGAAACAGAATATCCTGAATACCTCCTCTCCAATTCACCTTCACAGCGCGTAGGGGGGCAAATAACCAAAGAATTTATAACTGTTAAACATAAAAGCCCAATGCTATCTTTGGGAAATACATATTCTGAAGAGGACTTGTTAGACTTTGATGATCGCATAAAAAAAGTAATTATTAAGGATTATGAATATGTTTGTGAATTAAAGTATGATGGTGTTGCAATAGGCTTAACCTATAAAAATGGATTGTTAATACAGGCGGTAACACGTGGTGATGGTCAGAGTGGAGATGATGTTACTACAAATGTAAAAACTATTAAAAGCATTCCTCTAAAATTAAATGGGATCAACTATCCTGATGAATTTGAAATAAGAGGTGAAATTTTTATGCCTAGAAAAATATTTAATCGACTTAACAAAGAACGTGAGGAGGCGGGAGAACAAATATTTGCTAATCCAAGAAATGCTGCTGCAGGAACTTTAAAAATGCAAGATTCTTCTGTTGTAGCAAAACGTAATTTAGATTGTTTTTTTTATTCCATCTCTTCTGATACCTTGCCATACACGAATCATTATGATAACCTGAAAGCTTCTAAAAAATGGGGATTCAAGATTTCTGAATTCATGGAAAAGGCTGCATCTATTCAAGATGTTTTTAACTTCATAAATAAGTGGGACGAGAAACGCAGCAGTTTAGAGTTTGATACAGATGGAGCTGTTATCAAAATTAATTCTTTTGAACAGCAACGAATACTAGGCTTTACATCTAAATTGCCACGCTGGGCAATAGCATTTAAATATAAAACGCAACGTGTTTCTACGATATTAGAATCCATCACTTATCAGGTTGGTCGTACAGGCTCCATTACGCCGGTAGCAAATTTAAAAGCAGTAATACTTGCAGGTACCACTGTAAGGAGAGCCTCCTTGCATAATGCAGATATTATAGAGAAATTAGATGTGCGTATTGGGGACACAGTATTTGTTGAAAAAGGAGGCGAAATTATCCCTAAAATTGTTAGCGTTGATGAAAGTAAACGGAGTATTTATGCGCATAAAGTTGTTTTCGTTTCAAATTGCCCCGATTGTGGTGCGGAGCTTATTAGAAATACAGATGAGGTAAATCATTTTTGTCCTAATGAGCTTAAATGTCCAACACAAGTTAAAGGTAAAATGGAGCACTTTGTTAGCCGCAAAGCAATGGATATTGATAGCCTTGGTGCAGAAACTATCGCTCAATTATATGATGCAAATTTAATACATAATTGTGCGGATATTTATTATCTAAAACGAGAAGATGTATTGAAAATAGATAGGATGGCAGAAAAAAGCGTTAATAATTTGTTGGCTGGGATTGAAGCTTCAAAAAAGACACCTTTTGAGAGAGTTTTATATGGACTGGGAATTCGTCATATTGGTGAAACAACGGCAAAAAAACTAGCTTTTTCTTTTAAGAATATTGACTCATTAAAAAATGCTACATTAGAGCAATTGCTTGAGTTAGGAGATATTGGTGAAACGACAGCAAAAGCGGTAATAAATTATTTTGAAGAAAAGCATATTGTCAAAATGATCGAAAAACTAGCATCTGTGGGGCTTCAATTTAAACTTTCGGATAATGAATTATTTAATTCCACTGATAAACTTAAAGGCATTTCATTTGTTGTTTCCGGTATATTTAGTAAATTTTCGAGAGATGATTTAAAGAAAACTATTGAACAGCATGGAGGGAAAAATATTGGATCTATTTCATCCAAAACAAATTATTTAATTGCAGGAGAAAATATGGGCGCAGAAAAAAAGAAAAAAGCTGATAAACTAGGTGTTTCAATAATTTCTGAAGATGATTTTATAACCATGATAAATTAAGCTTAAAAAAATTCCCAGTTAATAAAATTAGTTTTTAAAATAAATAAGAAAAAAATTAGACACTGTTAAAATAAGAGAAACTCAAAAAATTGAGTATAGATTTATAATCGCGAAGTAATTATGAGCATATTTAATACGATAAAACAAGCAATTGTTAATATTTACATAAAACTTGAATTAAAGGATAATACGAGGGAGCGCGTGCCTATTAGATTTAATTTTAATGAAATTAAAACTGTTGGTATTTTATTTGACGCTACAAATCCTGAAGATTTTGAACTTGTAAAACGTTATGTTGTGTATTTACGTCAACATCGAAAAAAAGTTAAAGTTATTGGATATTTTAGCACAAAAAATATCCCTGACATGACCTTCTCAAAGTTGGAGTATGATTTTTTTTCCACTAAGCAATTAAATTGGTTTGGGAAACCAACATCTATGATAATTCAAAATTTTATTAATGAAAAATATGATGTGTTATTAGATTTGAATATTAATGACCATTTTTCTTTAAAGTATATTTCAGCTTTATCAAAAGCAGATTTTAAAGTAGGTAAATTTAGCACATTAGGCGTTGAAATATATGACATGATGATTGATTCGGATAATACAAAAACTTTGAAATATTTTTTAAAGCAAGTAGATATTTATATTACCATGCTCAATAAAGTAGAACCCAGTTTGAATTAATTAAAAAAAAGTATTTCCTATTAGTAAAGCTTTCAAAATAATTTCGACAAAACAGATATATTAACAAAAACAGATGATTTCATTTTTTCGCAAAAAATATGCTTGTGAAAACGCGCGTGAGGAATGAACAAACGCTATGCAGCGTTGCAGTTTGGGAGGAATCGTTTGTTCTTGATTTTTTGTTTCTTTTGTATCAAGACAAATGAAAAACATACAGTTTTTGAACCATTTAATTTGCGGATTTATTTCTAAAACTTCACTTAGGCAATTAAGATTGGTAAAGATTTTATTAACTTATTTATTTATATTATTTGAATTATATTTTTTGAATTATGAACTTCATTTTATTTGACGGGAATACCCGTAATAATTTATTACCACTAACTTTTACTCGTCCGGTAGCTGACATCAGGTTGGGTATATTAACAATTCGTGAAAAATGGGAAAAAAATCTGAATTCTAAAACATCTTCAAAAACTGCAGGTTATTTAAGTAAAAAACATCCAACTGTATTTTTAATTGATGAAGAAAATATTTGGATAAATGGAGCATATTGTCCAAATATACAATTAATCCAAGAAATTAAGCTGTTAAAACCAATGGAGGTTTTATTGGATTCAACAACAGTTATAGCCTCTAATACAGGGGAGGCGAAAGACTTTGAATATGACTCATTAGAGGGCTTTACAAAATATGAATCTCATTCCAAAGCGATGCGCATTGATGAGCTTTGGGATATTTTTTCAAAAAATGAAGAAGCAATAAAAGTAGACTTCGAACTACTTACTGCTGGTAGACAATCACAAGTACTTAGTTCAAGTAATCATGTAATAAGTTTGGGAAATATTTTTGTGGAGGAGGGCGCTAAAATAGAATGTGCCACATTTAATGCGAGTAATGGGCCTATTTATATTGGGAAAAATGCAGAAGTTATGGAGGGCTCCCTTATTCGAGGACCTTTTTCATTGGGCGAACATTCCATATTAAAATTAGGAACAAAAATATATGGCCCCACCACCATTGGCCCACATTGCAAAATAGGTGGTGAAATAAATAATTCGGTTGTATTTGGCTATTCAAACAAGGCGCATGATGGGTTTTTAGGTAACTCTGTAATTGGAGAGTGGTGTAATATTGGTGCGGATACAAACAATTCAAATCTTAAAAATAATTATACCGAAGTTAGATTATGGAGTTATGAGCAAGAAAACTTTGTAAAAACAGGCTTAACCTTTTGTGGTTTAATAATGGGTGACCATAGCAAATGTGCTATTAATACCATGTTTAATACGGGTACAGTGGTAGGGGTAAGTGCGAATATTTTTGGCCCAGGTTTCCCTAGAAATTTTATTCCGTCCTTTGCTTGGGGCGGAGCCTCGGGCTTTACTACCTATAAAATTCAAGATGCCCTTGATGTTGCCTCTCGGGTATTTGAACGCAGAGGTTTAACATTTGATGAGGTTGAACAAGAAATTTTATTACATATATATGAACTAACCGATAAAAAATAATTTTTGGTTAAATAATTTATTAAGAGATAAGGCCAAAAACCGAAAAAAAATCACTTTCAAAACGGTATTAGTAATTTTTTCTACCGAAAGAATTAATAGAAATTAATCTTTCAAAAAACCAAACTTCCCATTATTATAATCCTCTATCGCCTGTTTTATTTCTTCCTCTGTATTCATTACAAAAGGGCCGTAATTAATATATGGTTCATTTAATGGTTCGCCACTCAATACTAACAAAACACTTTTCTCTTTCGCAACAATATTTATTTCGCCAGCTTCATTTTTTAATTGCACATAATTATTTTCTAAAACTTCAGAATCATTTACGGTAATTAATCCATTAATAACTAAAATCCCTGAATTGTAGTTAGCAGGAAGGCTGAATTTAAAATTAGCATTTGAATTCAAATGCATGTCATAAATATGCAAAGGAGAAAAAGTACTTGCGATGCCCTTAACATCATTAAAATCTCCTGCAATAACATGAATTGCACCCATATTATTTGGCAAATTATATTTAGGTTTTGTATTATGCAAAATACTTTGATATTTGGCAGGAGTCATTTTGTGTTTTTTAGGCAAATTTATCCAAAGTTGCACCATTTCAAAGGCGCCTCCATTTTTATTAAAATTTTTCTCGTGATACTCCTTATGCAATACACCAGCTCCTGCTGTCATCCATTGAATATCTCCTTTATTAATAATCCCATGATTTCCTTTGCTGTCATGATGTTCGACGCCACCTTTGTATGCGAAGGTAATGGTTTCTATTCCCCTGTGTGGATGAACTCCTACCCCCCTTGAAATTTCAGATGGTGGAAAATTTACTTCTGCATTAAAATCAAGTAAAAAAAATGGACTCATTCGTTCTTCAAATCCTTTACCATTTGGAAAAAAATTCATTACTTTAAAACCATTGCCTACCATATGCGTATTAGCAGGCGACAACACGCCCTCAATACCACGGTTTTTACTAGCGTACAACTTATTTGCTGCACTAGCAGTATTATTAAACGAAGAAGCTATAAAAGCTGCGATGCTTCCAAAAATACCTCTATTGATAAAATCTTTTCGTTCCATTTAATTATTTTTTTTGAAATTATAAAATTCGAATTTATTAAATTAATTTTAAAATACTTAATGACTTCAAGCTCTATTTCTCAAACAGTATGCCCTCCTTAAGCGAATAAGTTGACAACCTCATTTTCGGTATTGAAAAAGATTTAAGAATAAAGTTTACCAATATACTTGAAAAAACTATCATATCAACTCTTATAGCCACCAATCCCTTAATCTTCAATCGTTCTGCATGTGTAGAGTTTATTATTTTATGATGAACAACGGCGCACTCCGTTAAATTAAATTGGTATTCGGTTTTACCATCAAAAATAGAAGGGGAATAAAACCTGTTGGCCACCATTTCAGCTAAGGAATCGAAAGAGCCAGAAGATCCTATTAATTCAGCGATAGGATATTTTTCAATCGCTTCGAATAGCGGTTGTAATTCAACTTTAAAATAATCAATCAAAATATTTTTTTCTTTATCGGTAATGGGGTCTGAAGAGCTAAACATTTCTTTCAGACGAGCAACGCCCAATAAAAAGCTGTGTTTCCAAAATATTTCATTTTTATTTGCAATAATAAATTCGGTACTTCCTCCTCCGATATCGATAATTAAAGATGCATTATCATTCATTTTTACCGCGTTCCTTACTCCATAATAAATTAACTCTGCTTCTTTATCACCAGTAATTACATGGACTTCGAAATTACATTCTTCTTTTGCCTTAGCAACAAATTCACTTCCATTAGAAGCACCCCTAATTGCTGAAGTAGCTATAGCATATATTTTCTCAACATTATATTTTTCAATTGTTTTTTTATACGTTTTAAGAGCATTAATCCCACGATTAAATGCTATAGGTGCTATAAAGCCTTTATTGATACCCCCCTCACCTAACTTTACAGAAATTTTAGTTTTATATACAAATTGAAATGTATTATCCAATTTGATATCCACAATGAGTAAATTAAATATATTTGTTCCTAAATCAATGACCGCAACTCGACTCATAAAAAAATGTATTGAGTTAAAAAATTAAAGATAAGTTAATTTAATACGTTATATAAAAATTGATTTTCAATTTAAAATTCAACTTAAGCTTTATAAAATAGCCATTTACCAATTTCTTTCCAGGAAATTTTTTTTCCATACATTAAGATGCCTGTTCGATATACTTTTGCTGCAATCCAGGTAGTAAATATAAAGCCTATTATTAATAGTAACATTGATAAGGCCAATTCCCAAGCGGGTACTCCAAATGGCAAACGTACCATCATTATAACAGGTGAAGTAAAGGGTATAATAGAAAACCAAAATGCCATTGAACTTGTAGGATCTTGTATCACATTTTGGGCTATTACAAATGAAAATATGAGTGGAATAGTTATTGGCAGCATAAATTGCTGGGTATCTGTTTCATTATCAACAGCTGAACCGATAGCAGCAAACATTGCAGCATATAATAAATAACCTGCTAAAAAATAAAACAAAAAGCACACAAATATTGTAAAGATGTCAATTGATTTAAAATCGTTCCATACTGCTGTAATAACATTTGGCTTTTCTATATTTTTCATTTGCATATAATTTAAATCGGCCCCCACTTTCAACACCTCCGCTTTTTGTTGCACTTGATTTATGTCAATATTTTTTAAAACTGTAACAGAAGCGACACTGTATAAGGCTATAGTTAAAAAAACCCAAAGTAAAAATTGGGTTAAGCCAACCAATGCTATACCTATTATTTTCCCCATCATCAAATGAAATGGTTTGACCGATGAAAGCATAACTTCTACAATTCTACTAGTCTTTTCTTCCATCACCCCGCGCATCACCTGCACTCCAAATAAAAATATAAACATGTAAATCAATACTCCTCCACCAATTCCTATTGCCATAAACAGCCCCGTATTTGTTTTTTTACTCTTTCCCGTCTCCTCTAATTTTTCAGTTATTACATTAAACCTAGAATTTACTTCCGCATCTCTTATGGTATTTACATCTACTTTATTTTTTGCCAGCAATACGTTATACATCATTTTACTAATGGTAGAACCAATGTATTCTTCAATGGAAACGCTTAATTGATTTTTATAAAATAATTTTATTGTTTTACCTCCCTCCAATATATTATCCGGTATAAATAAAATAGCATCGTAGCCCGAATTATAAAAAGTCTCCTGCGCTTTCACAAAGCTTATATCGGGGTAATCAAAATCTATAAAATCTTTTTGAGGTATTAAATCTTTAAACAAATAACTTTCATCAATTACTTGAATCTCTTGCTTTTCAGTTTTTTGCATCGATAACCAGATAGGAACAATCATTATTCCAGCCATCAAAATAGGACCAATGATGGTCATTATGATGAATGATTTTTTCCTAACCCTTGTTAAGTATTCACGTTTGATAATAAGATTTATTATATTCATTTATGATGAATCAGGGTTTTACAAATTGATAGTAGAAATTTTTCAGGAATTTTCATTTATTATTACTAACCTCATTTACTTTAGTTATAAAAATATCGTTCATACTTGGAACCATTTCTTTAAAAGAATGTATTTCAACAACCGGCAATACAGCTTCCAACAATTGATTTGATTTTGTTCCAGCAGATAATTGAACTTGAGCTTTAAATAATTCTCCATCAATAGTATGGTCAACAAGCTTTCCATATGTCCACAAGGAATTTGTAAATCCCATCATGTTTCCTGAAAATTCAATTTCGAAAATATTGGACTTAAACTGCTTGCGAATGTTTGCTACAGAACCATCTAAAATTTTTTTCGATTTATTTATTAAAGCAATATTATCACACAATTCCTCTACAGACCCCATATTATGCGTTGAAAACAAAATGGTAGCACCCTGTTTTTTTAATTGTAAAATTTCATTTTTTATGAGGTTGGCGTTTATCGGATCAAAACCACTAAAAGGCTCGTCTAATATTAATAATTTAGGTTCGTGAATTACCGTTACAACAAACTGAATTTTTTGTTGCATGCCTTTTGAAAGCTCTTCCACTTTTTTGTTCCACCAAGCATCAATTTCAAATTTCTCGAACCAATATTTTAATTTTATTTTTGCGTCATTTTTTGACATACCTTTCAACTGAGCCAAATATATGGCTTGTTCCCCCACTTCCATTTTTTTATATAAACCACGTTCCTCTGGCAAATAACCTATTTGATGAATGTGTTTGGGACTTAACTTCTCACCATCAAAATACAAGTCGCCATTATCAGGTCGAGTAATTTGATTAATGATGCGAATAAGCGTTGTTTTACCAGCACCATTTGGCCCTAACAAACCAAAAATACTTTGCCTTGGAATTTCTAATGATATATCTACTAATGCAGTGTGGCTTGCATAAGATTTAACTATATTTTTTGCGGATAGAATATTCATAGTTGAAGTGTCATTCCTCTCCCGTAATTAAATAAGAGAGGATAGCTTTTTTAATCAAAATACTGTTTCATCTTTTCAAAAAAGCCTCTGTCCTTTTGGGTAGGATTAGGTTTAAAATTTTCAGCACTGCGCAAGCTTTCTAGTATCGACTTTTCTTCCTTACTTAAATTTTGTGGTGTCCATACATTAATATTTACCAAAATATCGCCTCGAGAATAGCTGTTAATATCCGGTAAACCTTTGGCTTTAAGTCTAAGGACTTTACCACTTTGAGTTCCGGCCTCTACTTTTATTTTCGCTTTTCCATCTATTGTTGGAACCTCAATGTGAGTTCCAATTGCAGCATCAACAAAACTTATAAAATGATCATAAAATAAATTTAAGCCTTCACGCTTTAATAAATCATGTTCAATTTCTTCAATCACAATAATTAAATCACCTGAAACACCTCCACGTGCGCCCATATTGCCTTTACCACTTAATGAAAGTTGCATATCATCCGCAACACCTGCTGGTAAATTTATATTAATAATTTCTTCGTCGCGAACAATACCGTCGCCATGACAAGATCCACATTTGTTTGTTATACTTTGACCTTCGCCACCGCAAGCAGGACAAGCGCTTGAGGTTTGCATTGCGCCTAGTATAGTATTAGTAATACGTGTTACTTGTCCAGCGCCCTTGCAGGTTGAACAGGTATTAAAAGAAGAGCCATCCTTCGCTCCACTACCACTGCATGGCTTACAAGCAACATATTTATTTACTTTTATTTTCTTTTCCACGCCATTGGAAATTTCTTCCAGTGATACTTTTACTTTTACTCTTAAATTGGATCCACGATTCACGCGTTTTCCTCCACGCCCACCATTTCCCCCTCCTCCACTAAAATGACCACCAAATACATCTCCAAATTGGCTAAATATATCATCCATATTCATCCCTCCAAAGCCACCTCTTCCTCCAGAAAAACCGCCATTATTGCCTAACCCAGCATGTCCGTATTGATCATACCTTTGTTTTTTTTCAGTATTACTTAATACTTCATAGGCCTCAGCAGCTTCCTTAAATTTTTCCTCAGCACCTTTATTCCCAGGATTTTTATCGGGATGGAACTTAATTGCCATTTTACGATAAGCCTTTTTTATTTCATCGTTATTTGAAACTTTTGAAACTTCTAATATTTCGTAATAATCTTTTTTTGACATAATGTTAATTATTTATACTTCCACTGCTTAATAAAGTTTTTATTATAAACTATAAATTAAATTTAGAAATTGCATAATTGGTTTATTATTTACCCAATTACAAATTATTTTTCTTTCTTAAAAATTAAATGATTAACCCGATTCTGATTTTTTAAAAAAAACCAGAAAGATCCTTCCTTATTTAATTCCTTTAACAATACTAAAGAAATGACTATTGTCTATCTTATATAAAAATTGGATGATTGATTTTTTTGTATTAATTTCCAATTACAACTTTCGCAAATCGAATAACCTTGCCGTTTAAGATATAGCCTTTCTCAAGTTCTTCAATTACTTTTCCTTTTAATTCCTCCTTAGGTGCTGGGATATTTGTTATTGCCTCATGCAGGTCTGTATTAAAGGGTTCCCCAACTGTTTTCATCACTTCAAGTCCTTTATTAGAAAGAGTACTTTTAAATTTATTATAAATTAAATTAACACCATCCGATATTATTGTTGCATCTGTAATATCAACATTTGATTTAATAGCACGCTCAAAATCATCTACCAAAGGCAACAAAGTGCTTAAAACATTTTCACCTCCTGTTTGAAAAAGTTCAATTTTTTCTTTTGCTGTACGTTTACGAAAATTATCAAATTCGGAATACAAACGAAGGTATTTATCGTTTAACTCTTCTATTTTTAACTGTAATTCAACAATTTTTTCTTCACTCCCTATTTTTATATCCAATGTATTATTCGTTTGATCTTCTTGTAGTGGATTTTGATTTTCCAAACTCTCGGTCTCCTGTGTTTTCATTTTTTTAATGTATTTGTAATTTTTTATTATAAGTTTTCTTATTTTACTTTCCCTTTTCATAGTTTCACTTCTTCCTACGAGGAATTAAATTATTCGCAATAAATATATTTTATTATAAAAGTTAGATTGAATGGCAAATCATTTGCCATCCTATGCAAACAAGACAAATTGACATGGATATTTTATAAAAACTACAAATACAATGCTTTTTACCTAATTTCAAGATTATAAA
Organism: Chitinophaga pinensis; assembly: GCA_945865315.1. Lineage (GTDB taxonomy): Bacteria > Bacteroidota > Bacteroidia > 2-12-FULL-35-15 > 2-12-FULL-35-15 > 2-12-FULL-35-15. The sequence continues at coordinate 36,923 of CAMBDK010000011.1, forward strand.
AAGAACGAAGGTTTTTCAAAATACATTAAATAAAAAGACAGAATTCGAAAGAATTCTGTCTTTTTATTTAATGTATAAGGTATTTTTACTTAGGATTTAACTAACTTCTTCAACTCATTCCCCAAACCTTCTCCACGTAGCATTCCTCCTTTTGCAACAATAATTCCATTTTCGTCAATTAGAAAACCTGCAGGTATGCCAGTAATGTTATATAAAGCAGCGGCTTTTGATCGCCATTGCAATAAATCGCTAACATGATTTTTCCAAACTAAACCGTCTTTTTCTATTGCTTTTAACCAGGAATCCACATTACTGTCTAAAGATACACTATACACAGTAAAGCCATTTGCTTTTTTGTTGAACTTTGTATCCTTATAGGTATTATAATTGGCAACAACATTTGGATTTTCGTGACGACAAGGTCCGCACCAAGATGCCCAAAAATCAATTAACACTATTTTACCCTTTAAGGAAGAGAGCGGAATTACTTTCCCTTCAGGATTATTAAATACTAATTCTGGCGCCACATTGCCAACTTCTATCCCCACGATTGCTTTTGGGATTTCAGATACGTAGCTCGACTCTTTATTTGAGTCAATTTTGATAAATCCTAAGCCTGTAACCGCTGCGGCCATAAGGGCTATTAAAATGTTTGTTTTTTTCATGGTTGCAATATTACAAATATTTTTATTAATAATAAACCAGGGTACTAAATATTAATTTAAAAACCCTATATAAATTCATACTAGATTATTTCCTTACAATTTTTGCGCCAAGTTTTTGCAAACGAATATCAATGTGCTGGTAACCGCGGTCAATCTGCTCTATATTATGAATGGTGCTTTTGCCTTTAGCCGAAAGTGCCGCAATTAAAAGCGAAACACCAGCGCGTATATCAGGGGAAGTCATAGAAATCCCCTTTAACTGATGCTCTCTGTTCAAGCCTATAACAGTTGCGCGATGCGGATCGCAAAGAATAATTTGTGCTCCCATGTCAATTAATTTATCGACAAAGAACAAACGACTTTCAAACATTTTTTGATGAATCAGTGCAGTTCCTTTTGCCTGTGTAGCTACCACTAATATAATACTCAATAAATCGGGAGTAAAACCGGGCCAAATAGCATCGGAAATAGTCAAAATAGAACCATCGATAAACGTATCAATTTCATAACTTTCTTGGTAAGGAATAAAAATATCATCTCCCCTTCGCTCTAATTTAATTCCTAAGCGTTGGAAAACATTAGGAATTATTCCAAGTTCGTCATATGCAACATTTTTAATGGTAATTTCCGATTGTGTCATGGCTGCAAGTCCAATAAAACTCCCAATTTCAATCATATCTGGCAACATCCGGTGAGTGGTACCACCCAAATATTCGACTCCTTCAATGGTTAATAAATTAGAGCCTATACCAGTAATTTTCGCACCCATCCTGTTCAACATTTTACATAACTGTTGTATGTATGGCTCGCATGCCGCATTATAGATGCTTGTTAAACCTTTCGCTAGCACAGCAGCCATTACTATATTAGCAGTACCTGTAACAGAGGCTTCGTCCAACAGCATATAACAACCTTTTAAGTTAGTTGCCTCCACCTTATAAAATTCATTTTCTTCGTCGTAAATAAATTTTGCTCCTAGATTTTGAAAACCAATAAAATGGGTATCCAATCTGCGTCTACCAATTTTATCGCCGCCAGGTTTAGGGATATAACCTTTACCAAATCGAGAAAGTAATGGTCCTACTATCATAATAGAACCTCGTAAGCTACTTCCTTTCTTCTTAAATTCTGGCGTGTTTAGGTAGTCAACATTTACATTATTAGCTTGAAAAGTATATTCTTCATGTCCTGTTTTTTCAATAATTACACCCAAATCTTTCAATAAGTCAATTAATTTATTTACATCTACAATGTCAGGAATATTACTGATGACAACTTTCTCTGGAGTCAACAGCACTGCGCACAATATCTGCAATGCTTCATTTTTAGCCCCTTGAGGAGTAATTTCTCCGCTTAATTTTTCCCCACCAATGATTTCAAATACACTCATTTTATTATTTTAAAAGTTTAAAACATAACCTATTTTTACTAATACGAATTACCAATTAAAAAACAATAAAGCCTAGACGAAAAAATATATTTTACTAACAGTTTAATTAACAATAATGCAATTTTTCAGACGAAATTATTGTTGTTTATTTTTCTAATTTTACAATAGTTATTAAAAAATGAATTATTTATTAATGCTATTTTCAAAAATTAATAGGGCGCTATAATTAAAATATTATTTAAACTTTTAAAATTGATATTTAATACACATGATAGTTTTTGGTTTTTCACTGTTATTTTTCATTAGTGATAATTATTATATTTGCATGTTCCTATTTTTAACTGAAAACATAGAAGATTTATGCAAGAAAGACATTTAGATAAAGATATTTATTTTCAAGAACAAGAATACACAACTAAAAAACATGTTATTCCATTTATTAATAACTTCATTGTTATAAATAAAGATTTGCATGTTCTTGAAATTGGATGCGGAGAGGCGGGTAATTTAAAACCATTTCTTGATATAGGTTGTAATTCCATTGGAGTAGATTTAAACAATGAAAAAGTAAATTATGCAAAGGAGTATTTTTCGAAACACCCTAACAATAATTTGCTTGAGTTGGTTGTTGAAGACATTTATAATTTGGTAGATAAATTCAATGGGAAATTTGATTTAATAATACTTCGTGATGTTATTGAACACATTCACAATCAAGAGAAATTTTTAATTTGTTTGAAAACACTTTTAAAACCTGAAGGGAAAATTTTTTTCGGGTTCCCGCCATGGCAAAACCCTTTTGGTGGCCACCAGCAAATTTGCAGAAGTAAAATATTATCCAAAACACCCTATTTTCATCTTCTTCCTAAAATATTTTACAGTACTATTTTGAAAATTTTTGGAGAAAGTAAAAACACCATTGATGATTTAATGGAAATAAAAGATACGGGAATTAGTATTGATCGATTTGAAAGGATTTTAAAAAAGGAGAGCTGGAAAATTGATAAAAAAACATTTTACTTTATAAACCCCAATTATGAAATAAAATTCAAGCTAAAACCAAGGGAATCATTTAGTTTTATTGCAAAAACCCCTATTCTTCGTAATTTTTTTATTACCGCTTGCTATTATTTGATTTCCAAAAAAATAAATAATTAATTACGCTAAGCTTAAAAATAATTGACAAGTAAAAATAACTACTTGTTTTTAAAGCCTTCCCTAAAAAACGAAAATTAAAAAGGGTTGCGTTTAAATTTATTATTTTGATTAGATCCTGAATTGGAGTTATCCTTGCGATAACCACCAGTATTTTGTTTGCCACCAGAAGATTTCTTTTTATCGCGATCTCCTCTAGATGGATTAGGGGGCCTAGGAACAAAGGTTTGAGTGCTTCGCAGTGCTGAATTATCTACTAATTTAAGTTCGCCTTTAGATAGTTCGTTTAATTGTTTTAAAATAACTTCGTCATTTACTGAATCTCGGTTCCATGTTAAATAAGAACGTTTCATTAAATTAGCAATTTGTTCCACCAAAGCATTTTTCTCATCACCCTCTGCATATTCCTTAGCTTTTGCAATGATACGTTCTACCGTTTTGCCGTAATGCTTAAAACGGATATCATTACTGGGGTAAAGTACCCTATCTGGTTTTGTCTGAAATGTTTCACGAGTTGGTTTTGGATAGGGGGAATCAACATCTAATTTAAAATCTGAAATAATAAATATATGGTCCCACAATTTATGTTTAAAGTCCGTAACATCGCGTAAATGAGGATTCAATTGCCCCATAACATTAATTATAGCCTGCGCCACCCTATTTCGTTCATCGCGATTTTCAACAGATATGGCAAAATCAATCATTTTCTGAATATTTCTGCCATACTCAGGAATAATCATATGAGGCAAGCTAGTATTGTAATCCATTAGATTATATTATAGATTTAAAAATTGTATTGGGTTGGAAAAATAGGTAATCGAAAATTATACAAGGCAAAGGTAAGGGATTTTACTCCAATAAGCAAAAAAATACGATATTCGCATTCTAAAAGCATTGTTCAATATATTAAATTAACAAAAATTGAAACCGACAATACCAAAAGGCACCCGTGATTTTTCACCTCAAGAAATGGTGAAACGCAATTATATTTTTGATGTAATAAAAAGAGTGTTTCAGTTATACGGTTATTTGCCTATAGAAACGCCTGCTATGGAGAATTATTCCACATTAATGGGCAAATATGGTGATGAAGGGGATAAGTTAATTTTCAAAATTTTGAATTCAGGAGACTTCCTTTCGGGGGTGGATGAAAGTATAATAAATAGTTTAGAGTCGAAACTACTAACAAGTAAAATTTCAGAAAAAGCTCTAAAATACGACCTTACCGTTCCGTTTGCGAGATATGTTGTTCAGCACCAACATCAAATTACATTTCCTTTTAAGCGGTATCAGATCCAACCAGTTTGGCGTGCCGACCGACCACAAAAAGGGAGATACAGGGAGTTTTACCAATGTGATGCCGATGTAATTGGAAGCAACTCCTTAATAAATGAAATTGAGTTGGTACAATTAATTGATGATGTATTTACTAATTTAAATCTTCCTGTAATAATTAAAATTAATAATAGAAAAATATTAAGCGGCATTGCCGAAATGATTGGCGAAAAAGACAAAACAATTCTTATCACTGTTGCCATTGACAAATTGGACAAAATTGGAATTGATGGTGTAAATAAAGAATTACAAGAAAATGGCCTTAGCGACATAGCTATCGAAAAACTCCAGCCTTTAATTAATTTCAGTGGAAACACATTAGAGAAAATTAATTTTCTTAAAGACCTTTTAAAAAATTCGCTAATTGGATTAAAGGGGATTGAAGAATTAGAAACCATATTTACAAAATTTAAATTACCTGTTAATGTTCAAGGGCGGGGCGGTATAATCCGATTGCGAACATCCATATTAGAGTTAGACATTACGCTTGCTAGAGGATTAAATTACTATACTGGTGCAATTTTTGAAGTAAAATCTAATGCTGGAACATTTAAAAGCAGTATTTGTGGTGGTGGTCGTTACGATGACTTAACAGGAATATTTGGATTGCCAAATATGTCGGGAGTAGGCATTTCCTTTGGAGCAGATAGAATTTATGATGTATTAAACGAATTAAATTTATTCCCTGAATCCTCTAATGAATCAACTAAAATATTGTTCGTAACAATGGGTGAAGAGGAACAAAATTATTGTCTGCCATTATTAGCAATGTTGCGCGATGCAGGCATTAATTCAGAAATATATCCAGATGCAAGTGCGAAAATGAAAAAACAAATGAGTTATGCAGATGAAAAAAATATACCATTTGTTGTAATTATGGGTAGTGATGAAATACAAAATAATATTTTAAGTTTAAAGGATATGAAAACAGGTTTTCAGGAGAAAATAAATATTGAAAGTTTAATACAAAAACTATCCTAAGGCTTTGTAAGAAAATAAAGTGTACAGAATTGGAGCAGTAATTTTATTCTTTTTCAAGACATAAAATCTGCGAAAAGCCTTAGCTATTTAAAGATTTTATAACGAAGAAAAAGGATAAAAGAACAAGTCAAAATGTATGGTTTATTTCATTACAATGCCTATACGCTGTCCATTAATAAAACCAGATAAAACAGAAGAAAAGAAAAAATCTATAAAAATCAACCAATAAGGCCAATAACAAATACGTGTGATGCATCAAATTAGCACTTCAACTTTAGATTTCGACAAAATTTCAGAAATCATTACTTTAAACAAAAAACTTGTTTTGTCAGATGAAGCAATAAAAAACATTGTTTGTTGTCGCGAATATTTAGATAATAAAACAGCCTTACAAAACGAGCCTATTTATGGCATCAACACGGGATTTGGATTTTTATGTGGCACCGAAATACCAAACCAAGATTTAGAAAAACTGCAAAAAAATCTAGTAATGTCGCATGCTTGCGGTACTGGAGATGAAGTGCCAATAGAAGTTGTCAAATTAATGTTATTATTAAAAATACAGGCATTTTCATATGGGAAATCAGGAGTTCAATTACAAACTGTTGAGCGTTTAATATATTTTTTCAATAATGAAATAATACCCATTGTTTACCAACTTGGTTCATTAGGAGCTTCGGGCGATTTAGCTCCTCTGGCGCACATGAGTTTACCATTATTAGGATTGGGTGAAGTTTTTTATAAAGGAGTGAAAGAAGCTGCTGCCGATGTGCTAATAAAATTAAATTTAAAGCCCATCCAACTTAAATCAAAAGAAGGTTTGGCACTTTTGAATGGCACACAGTTTATGAGCGCATATGGTGTTTGGTGTTTGTTGCAAACAAAAAAAATAAGCATCCATGCAGATCTTATAGGTTCAATATCATTGGATGCCTTTGAAGGCAGAATAGAGCCTTTTAAAAAACATCTTCATACCATACGTCCACATAAAGGGCAGCTGCAGACGGCAGACAATGTCCTCAAATTTTTAGAGGGCAGTGAAATTACCAAAAAACAAAAAAAACATATTCAAGACCCTTATTCATTCCGCTGTATCCCTCAAGTACATGGTGCATCAAAGGATGTTTTTGCTTACGTAGAAAATGTATTTTTAACCGAAATTAATTCCGTTACGGATAATCCAACTGTTTTTCCTGAACTAGATGAAATAATTTCTGGTGGTAATTTCCATGGGCAACCCCTAGCTTTAGCATTAGATTTTTTAGCCATTGCTTTGGCTGAGCTGGGCAGCATATCAGAAAGAAGATCCTTTCAATTGATATCCGGCTCACGCGATTTACCTCATTTCCTTATTGCACAACCTGGATTAAATTCTGGACTAATGATACCGCAATATACAGCTGCAAGTATTGTTAGTCAAAACAAGCAACTATGTACTCCCGCTTCTATAGATTCTATTGTTAGTTCTAATGGACAGGAAGACCACGTTTCTATGGGGGCAAATGCTGCTACAAAATGTTATAAGGTAGTTGAAAATATGCATCGAATACTTGCTATTGAATTATTAAATGGGGCACAAGCACTGGAATTCAGAAGACCAATGCAATCGTCCACAATTATTGAAAAAACAATTTCTGAATATCGTAAAATAGTACCCTTTATAGAGGCTGACCAGGTTTTGTACATACAAATTGAAAAAAGTATCCTGTTTTTGAAATCATTGAATTTCAAATTTTAGTAATTCAAAAAAAATGAAAAAACACCTTTTGCTTTTATTTTTCCTGTTTTCTAAAATCATATTTGCGTATGAATGCCCTCCCAACAAACAAATATCAATAGATCTCTTTAATAATTATGACGTCATATTTTTAGGAAAGGTTGATTCTGTTGCATCCCCTTCAGACAGAACCTATAGCACAGTTTATTTTCTAATTAATGAATTATATAAAGGCACTGCTAAAGAATACCAAGAAGTAAATTACGACTGTTCATCGTCCAGCATGATGAGTTTTTCGAAAGGGGAAGAGTGGTTAATTTACGCCAATTACAAAAAATTTAATTTGTTGACCGTTACTTTATGCAGCCACAGCCGAAAGTATTTTACAAATAATTACCAAGATTACTACCAAATTGAGGCCCAGCGAACTTTTGACGAAGAAAAAATATTTTTAAAAACTACACTTAGAACCCATACATTTATAAAAAACAATGAATTGTTACAAGAGCAAGGGGGGGAATTATTAAACCGTAACAAACAACCAAGCGGAATTGTTAAATTATTGCTATTATTAATTTCATTAATCACCGTGGTAATTATATTTTTTATAACTAAAAAAAAGAAAACTAAAGGCAATTCCCAACCAGAAATATACCCGCCAAAATAATGAATTTCAAGTAGTTATAATGACTATGATTTTTAATATTAGCAGGTTTTAAATTATATGTGTACCTTTGGGTGTTATTTATAAATTAACTGGTTAATTTATCCGTGAAAAAAACAAAAATCATCATCGCCGACAGTCATTTTTTAAGCCGCAAAGGTTTAGTTGTGCTTTTGAATGAGGACAGCAATTTTATTCTATTGGATGAGGCATTAAGCGCCTCTGCTCTTATTAACTATTCTAAATTCTATCATCCCGATTTGATTATTATTGATTATACATCTGTAAATTTTAATTTGGAGAGTTTACAGCTAATTGTAAAAAAATATCCTAACACCAAAATACTTGCAATAACAGAATTAAAAAGCAATGAAATTATTTCAAAAGCTCTAAAATATGGTGTTTTTAGCCATCTATTAAAAGATTGTGAGCAGGATGAAATAATTGAGGCGATTTATAAAACCATAAAAGGCGAAAAATTTATTTGCGGTAAAATTGCAAATGCAATTTTACATGACAAATCGGTAAACGTTTCCGATTTGTCGTGTCAAGGTATGAACATTAGCGATCGAGAAATGGAGATCATCACTCTTATTGCAGAAGGATATTCAAATAAAGAAGTTGCCGATAAATTATTTTTAAGTACGCATACCATAGCAACACACCGTAAAAACATTATGAATAAACTGGGTGTTAATAACACTGCAGGACTAGTTTTATTTGCTGTTCGCGAAAACCTTGTAAGCCCAAATCATTTTTTATTTTCTTCTAGTAACTAAAAACACCCTTATAAACAACTAATTATTTATTGGCCTGTATCATGTTTACGGGTATATGCTTTTATTAACCAATTTTTAAAAAATATAATTATGAATGGACAACATAAATACTTAATAATTTTTTCCATACTATTATTTTCCTTAAACTGTCAAATACTGAATGCGCAAACAGTATCTGGTATAATTAAGGATGCTAAAACAAACGAGGCGCTTTTTGGAGCCACTGTTGTTATCAAGGGAACTACTATAGGTGGACTTACAGATATAGACGGCAAATTTAGCTTTTCTACCACTAATACTCCCCCCCTTATTCTTTCCATATCTTATCTTGGTTATGTAACATCTGAAAGCACTGTTAATTCTTTTGAAACACCTATCACTATTAAAATTAAAACGAATGAAACACTATTAAAAACTGTAGAGGTGCTAGGAGACCGTATTACAGAAAAACAAAAAGAATCACCTTTAACCATTGAAGCCTTAGATGTATTAGCTATAAAAGAGACCCCTGCAGCAAATTTTTATGAAGGCTTAGGGCAATTAAAGGGTGTAGATATAATAGCCGCCAGTCTTGGATTTAGGATAATTAACACACGGGGGTTCAACAGTACTTCACCTGTTAGATCCTTGCAAATAATTGATGGCGTTGATAACCAATCTCCTGGATTAAATTTTTCTTTAGGTAATTTTTTAGGTGCATCAGAGTTGGATGTGCAAAAAGTTGAAATTATAGTTGGCGCTGCATCTGCATATTATGGTCCCAATGCATTTAATGGCGTAACAAGTATGACTACCAAAAGCCCTTTTGTGAAGCCTGGCATTGCCTTTTCATTCAAAGTTGGTGAAAGAAATTTAATAGAAACAGCGCTTCGTTATGCGGAAGTATTTAAAAACAAAGAAGGCTTAGATAAATTTGGTTTTAAAATTAATTTATCATTTATGAAGGCACATGATTGGGAAGCTGATAATATGGGTGCTACAACGCAATCTTCTGACGGCATTAATAACCCCGGTGGTTATGATGCCATTAACCGTTACGGTGACGAGAATTTAACAGAGGGCCAAAACAATGCAGTAAGTAAAGGCCAACAGATACAATACCGTGGTTTAAAAAGATGGTATAGAACAGGATATGAGGAGAAAGATTTAGTAGACTATAACACTAAAAATTTAAAAGTTGGAACAGCGCTTCATTATAAAATTAAACCAGAAACAGAACTTATTTATGCATTTAATTTTGGAACAGGTACAACAGTTTACCAGGGTGATAACAGGTATAGTTTAAAAGATATTTTATTTTTTCAAAATAAAGTTGAACTAGTTAAAAAAGACAAGTTTTTTATTAGGGCCTATGCAACTAATGAGGATGCAGGAAAGTCTTACGACGCAGTATTTACAGCGCTTTTGCTTCAAGATAGATCTAAAAACAATGCTGACTGGAGCACAGCTTACCGAAACTTTTGGAATGGGGCAGTTCCAAATACAACGCCTCATTGGGAATTGGGAGGCATGAACAATAATGTAAGAGACCTGCCGGGATTCCCGACCCAAGGCCCATATATTGGACCAGGGGATCCAAACAATTTTTATTATGATTATGCGCAAGCCGATGCTGTAATGAATACTTATTCAGACTCATTGACTCTTTGGCATTCATATGCAAGAGAATATGCTGACAATAATCGTTTGGTACCAGGAACCCAAGCCTTTAAGGACGCTTTTAATGATATTACTAGTAAGGCTACCTATGGGGAGGCGGGAACATTGTTAATTGATAAATCTGCTTTATACCATGTACATGGCGAATATAAATTTACTCCTAAAATAATGAACATTACAATTGGGGGAAATGCAAGGCTGTATACTCCTAAATCAAAGGGAACAGTTTTTGTTGATACGGGTAATGTAAAAATAACTAATTATGAATTTGG
>CAMBDK010000012.1 GCA_945865315.1 Chitinophaga pinensis
CCGGGCCATGCGGTTTAAATTTCATCGGTAAATTCTAAGTTAAGAAGGTATTTCATAGGGGAGTTCTAAAAATTAGAATTTTTTAGGCAGACAAATTTTTAAAAGCGCAGTTTACTTGGGTAAATGAGCATTTTAAAAATGAAGTCTAACGACAAAAAGGCAATTTTTAGAACTTCCCTATAGAATAAAAAAAGCTCCTTGGCAGTGCCAGGAGCTTTTTTTATTATTTAATTTTTTTATTTCTATTTACGTATAATTTTAAATATTTTACTTTCCCCTTCCTTGCTTGTAACTTTAGCAAAATAAACACCTTTTGCTAGGCTGTTAATGTCAATGGTTTGCTGTTGGCTGTTTAACCCTGTTGTTAGAACATTTCCTCCAATTACATTAACTATGTTTAGTATTGGGCTGGATATGGCATTAAATTTATGTTTAACAGTGATTAAGCCCTCAGAAGGATTTGGATAAATTTCAATTGCTAAAATTTTATTTTCTTTTATTCCAGCTATCGAAGGGTCATAAGTGTTTTTTATCACGGTAATATTAGTAGTTTGTTTTACAGGAGTACCATTATCAGAGGCAACTACAGTTACATAATAAAAATTTTCTGCAAGATTCTGTGAAGTAAACGTACAGGTGTATTCTATAAAAGTAGGGGTATTCATGCTCATTACGTACGAAAAGTTTGCAGGAGCATTACAGGTAAGGCTTGCTGATACGGTTTGGTTAATTTCCGGAGTACTTACAGAAATTTTAAATATTGCTTCAGAAGCGTTGGTGCGCAAAGTGTCGCCGGTATAAACATCAATTGTATCACATAAATTATTGTTAATAACTAATGGAGGAATATTCCCAGTACTAGCAATATCAAAATACATTCCCTGGTTATCCAAAAAGTCAACACTGTCGGTTGCATTATATGGGCCATCAAAAATATTGCCTGCCTGATCAAATCTACCTACTTGAAAATAATCGGTTCCATTGCCTTGGTTAACACCAGCAGTAGCAGGAGAGCCTCCAAAACCATTAACGCCTCCAGATGCTGAGCCTGTTGTCCATTGCATATCGCCATAACAAAATGAAACATTGTTTCCGCTCGGCAATAATGTGTCGGAGCCGTTTGTAATAACTAATTGAAAGGTGTTTTTCTTGTCTGATTGAGAGTTGTAATAGCCAACATTGTCCCACTTAACAATCATTGCTGTAGGAGTAATTTTATAGTATACAATTCCACTTGCCGAATCACGTGTATCCACATCGCCCCAGAATGGCGCTATCATATTGAAGATGGAGCTTGGGAAAGAGTCCGAAGTGTAAGTATAATAGGGAGATATAAAAGAGATATTCCCGTTATTATTTATGAATACGGAGTCGTAATTTGTACCAAAAAAATTAAATGAAAAAGGAAGGGTTATGGCACTAGTATACCCATCATCATTTCTAAACTCAAGATCAAAAGAATCAACGCCATTAAAAGGAACAATAGAAAAAGAGGTATCCAAAGGAATCATGCAGCTGCATATAGAGCTTCGGGAAGATAAAATATCAAAAGTAGGTTTTACTGATGACTGGTTATTTTGGTTTTTCACAAAAGCGTAATTCTTAGATAAATCAAGCTGGTGGTTTTTCTTTAATACATCATACTGCTGCGGGGTAATATTCACAGTGTTTTGAGCATTGCCCAAAATAGAACCGGAACATGCGAAAATTAGTAGTAGTTTTTTCATGTGTTTTAATTTATTAGGGTTAGTATTAATTTATAGGGAGGTTCTGAAAATTGATTTTTTTTATTTTTGACTCAAAAAAATCATCGAACCCGTCAAACGATCTTCTGAAAATCAAAACTAATGTAATATTTTTATTTTGAATTATTGTATAAACTTCTATTTATTTTTTAAAAGCATGTCTATCACCTATTTATTTTTATTGGTTTTGGAAGAATTACATGCTAATAAGTAAATTAATTGTAAGTTAAATTTCTCAGTTTAATTATTCCCCCCCTGCTCATACAATGCCAATTGAACATGTAAATAATCCATTCACGTTTTGTTCCATAAAAACGAAATACCTGCTCTACTGGTGCCCGTGTTTTTGATTTTTCTATGTTATTAGTTTTTTTTACTCTTTTACTGTTGTATCTTGTGCATAAGCAGTATTTTAATTGATGGGTTAAAAATTCAAAAAAATATGCTGTATTTTTTGGGGACATAATTTTTTTATTGTATTCTTGTAATCTAATTTAAGCAGCAGTTTTAAGTTTTTATTTTTTTTGTATTAAAAATAACAATGATGAAAAAGATTTTTTTGATAATAGTATTTTTGATAGGCTTAAAAAACTTTTCTTATTCTCAGTTTGCAGGCAAGGGCGGTAGCGAAAAATCGGGAAGCTTTTTCTCTCGTATCTTTCGTGGTGGCCAAAAGCCGCTAAAGCAAACCCAGCATTTTGGCAAACAAAAAAAAGACCCAAATTTAAAAAACAATGGCACCTCTTATAAAAGTGGAGGCCAAACTAATTATGTTGTAAATAATGATGGTTTTGGCACTGCAAAACAAAGCAAAATGAGCATACGTAGGAAAAGAAGAGCCCGATAACATTATATAAGCAACTTAGATCTTTTTTTATAATAATCAGTTTTTCTTTTTCCATTTCTTATCATAGGCAATCCTCCAAAAGATGCTAATATGAAAATTCTATTTATAGATTCAAATCACCCTATACTTTGCGAAACATTGCTTAATGCAGGTCATACTTGTGACTTAAATTACAGCTGGACAAAAGAAGACATTAGCAATAATATCTATCAATACGATGGAATTATTATACGTAGTAAAATAAAAATCACAAAGGAAATTATTGATAAAGGCAAAAATTTAAAATTTATTGCTCGCGCAGGGGCTGGCTTGGAAAATATTGACGTGGCATATGCTAAAAAAAAGGGAATTGTTTGTTTGCATGCCCCCGAAGGCAATAGAGACGCGCTTGCCGAGCATGCCATCGGGATGCTGTTGGCTCTTTTTAATAATTTATGCAAGGCTAATAAGGAGGTGCGGGAAGGAGAGTGGTTAAGGGAAGAAAATAGAGGCGTTGAATTAAAAGGAAAAACGATTGGCATTATTGGCTATGGCAATATGGGGGCCGCTTTTTCTAATCTATTAAGGAATTTTGGAGTGAAGGTGTTGGCATATGATAAATACAAAAGTAATTTTGGAGATGATTTTATTATAGAAACAAGCCTCAATCAAATATTCGAAAATGCCGATATCTTAAGCTTGCATGCACCTTTAACTACTGAAACTCAAAATCTAATTAATGATACTTTTATTCGGAGTTTTAAAAAAAATATTTATATCATCAATACTGCCCGAGGTAAATGCTTAAATACTGCCGATTTAGTAAAAAATATGCAATCGGGAAAAGTTGTGGGCGCATGTTTAGATGTGTTAGAGTATGAAGACCTTTCTTTCGAAAAATTAGAAAAAAATAATCTTCCTGCCCCTTTTCAGTATTTAATAAATAGCGAAAAGGTGATTTTATCCCCTCATATTGCAGGATGGACAGCCGAAAGCAACTTTAAAATAGCAAGTATTCTGGCAGAGAAAATAAAAGAAGAAATAAAAAATATATAAAAAGAGTGATATACAATAGGGTGTTTTTAAAATTCTTTATTAAGTATAAATCATTTCACTAAGGAAAGCTTTCAAAATAATTTCGACAAAACAGATATATTAATAAAAACAGATGATTTTATTTTTTAGCAAAAAATATGCTTATGAAAAAGCGCTTGAGGAATTAACAAACGCGATGCAGGATTGCAAGTGGGGAGGAATTGTTTGTTCTTTATTTTTTGTTTCTTTTGTATCAAGACAAAAGTAAAACAGACAGTTTTTGAACCATTTAATTTTAGGATTTATTTTGAAAACTTCACTAAACGGCTTTTTTCACCTAACCAATAGATAAAAATAATAATAGATTTAAGAAAAAAAACAGAAACAAAAAGCATTCTTAAAAGAACTAAGATGTTCAACTTTAGCTTACTCTTTGTTTACCTTTAAATTAGATTTTTTTTAAAAATATTAAATTACAAAAGCAAAAAAATGAAATACGCGGAATTTAAAAAAATAAAAATACACTTTACCGATACAGGAAAAGGGCGCGTATTAGTTTTAGTACATGGTTTTTTGGGCTCGCATGAAATATGGCACGGGTTTGTAAAAAAACTTTCCAAAAAATTCCGCGTTATCTGCATTGATTTGCCTGGTCATGGTAACACCCAATGTATTGGCTATTATCACAGCATGGAACTGCTAGCTCAAAGTGTAAAATCAGTACTTGATAGGGTAGGGGTTAGGCGTTATGTAATTGTAGGGCACTCTATGGGAGGCTATGCAGCATTAGCTTTTGCTGAACTTTTTCCCGAAAATATGAGTGGATTGTGTTTGTTTCATTCTATGTCTTATTCCGATTCCGTGGAAAAGAAAAAAGAAAGAGAAAGAATTATTCGAATAGTTAAAAAGGAACACCAGCCTTATGTTAATGACGCAATTACTTCCTTGTTTGCTTTCGAAAACCTAGGGAAATTAAAAACAGAACTTGATAAAGCAAAAGAAATTGCAGCCAAAGTTTCCAAACAGGCTGTTATTAATAGCTTAGAAGGGATGAAAGAGCGCAAAAGCAGGGATATGATATTAAAGTTTGCAGAATATCCCATATTATTTATTTTAGGGAAGAAGGATAGCGTAATTAATTATGAAATAATGTATCCACAAATAGGGCTTTGTATGTATCCATCCGTATTAATACTAGAAGATGCAGGGCACATGGGTTTTTATGAATCGCCCCAAGAAACAGTAACAGAGTTGGAACATTTTGCGATGCGCTGTTTCAACAAAAAGTTTTAGGCATGCAAGTCGCAATCAAAAAGCTAAATTAAATTATATTTATTATGATGTATTAGAATATAGCATCTCTTTGTTTTATGCTATCCTCCAATATGCAACATGGATAAATCGCTGCCTACAAACTTTGTTTTCTTTTGGCCCAAGGCTTGTGTTAATTTTTTTATTAATACATTATCGTTTAGCAGACTATCCGTAATATTAATTGGATTATTGTCGCTCAGGCAGCCATAAATATTTCCGTAACTATCTAGCCGCAGGCGATTACAGTCCTTGCAAAATGGGTGTGACTCATTTGAAATAATACCAAATTGATATTGATCATTTGTAATCCAGTAACTGGCTGTGCCGCTAGGAGCTCTGCCGATAGGGGTATAAGCGTAGTGCAAGGCTATGGTATTTAAAATTTCGGCTTCTGAAAAAAACAATTGTTCGAAATTTTTATGTAAGTGCCCCATTTGCATTAATTCTAAAAAACGGATAACAATATTTCTGTTTTTACAATATTCAAATAATTTTATAATTTGCTTATCGTTAACACCTTTCATTATCACGCAATTTAATTTAATTTGTATGCCCTGCTCTATCGCTTTATCTATTGCCATAAGAACATTTTTTAGGTTACTGCGTTTGTTTATAATGGAATAAACGTCGGCATCCATTGCGTCTAAAGAAATATTTAAAGATGTTAGTCCGGCTTGTTTTAAATCGCTTAATTTGTTTGTTAATAATGTTCCGTTGGATGTCATTTTAATTTCTTGTATCCCAGCATCTTTAAGGCCTTTAATCAATGGTATTAAGTTTTTAAACAGAGTAGGTTCGCCACCTGTTAACCTAACACAATCAATATCAAGAATTGAATTTAATACGGTTACAATTTTAACATATTGTTCGACGGATAAATTTTTTTGGTGATTTGTATTAATAGGGTAAATAATATTTTGTTTTGTTGTTGAAGTTTCCACGCAATAAGTACAAGCCAAATTGCAGGTGTTTGTTAAACTAATGCGCAGCGATTTAAAACTTCTACCAAAAGTATCGGTTATATTTATCATATTAATTCATCATTTTTTAAACACCCGTTATAATTATAGAACTAGTATTGTTATTTACTGGTGCTCATTTATTTTCCAAGTCATCACCATCTTGTCGTCGCCAGCTGAAATCAGCTGGTTTTCATACTTGCCCCACAAAAGTTTATTAACGGAATGGGTGTGTCCTCCGTATTTTTTATTGTCAATCCTAATAAGCAATTCAAAGTTTGTAGCATCCCATATTTTTATAGTTTTATCTCTACTCCCTGTTGCAAATTTTTTATTGTCGGGGCTAAATACAATACTATATATTGCGAAATTATGCGCCATAATATTTCTACTTAAGCTATAATTAGTATCAATTTCCCATATTTTTAAAGTGGCATCCCTCGATCCCGACAAAAGGTATTTGCCATTGGGGTGATAGCATACTGCATTAACAGAAAAATCTGTTAAGTGTTCATTTAAAACAATCTTTTCTTCAAAAGTTTCAAAATCAAAAATCCGAATTGTTCCGTCGCCGCAACCAATAGCAGCTTCTTTCGAGCGAATATTAAAATCAACACTGCGTATCTTTTTATTACAAAGGCTTATTTGTTTAATAAGTGAGAAATCATTAATCGACCAAACGGATACAGATCCGTCAGCAGAGGCTACCCAAAAACACTCCCTTTCGTGTAAATATTGTATATCGTAAATTGATTGTTGGTGTAGCTTTAATAGTTTTATTTCTTTATTAATATTTAGATCAATAATGTGTACCCCCCCCATAGATTGCCCTATAAGTATAAAATTTCTTTTAGGGATATATTTTATGGCCATAACCATAGCAGAGAATTTAGCAATAACTTTGTTTTCTTTCGGGTTGCTCAAATCCCACTCTACTAATATATTGTCACTGGCTCCCGAGAAAAAATATTGTTCTGACGAAGCTTCTTCCAAACTATAAATAGCCCCTGTGTGCCCGTGGAATTGAGTCGTTTTTTCTATACCTATTTTCGTTTCTTCGGTTTTCATATGCGACAAACAATTTTTTGTTTTTTAAAATGTTTTTTTTTTCGGAATCAATGTTGTAATGAATGCGACAAATGAAAAAATAAAAACATGCAAAGCTAGTGATGGAAAATATATTTTAATGCCAAATTACTCTTTTTTATTAAAAATAAAACTCGAAATATTCAAATCGATTAATACTGTGGAAACAAAAAACTAAATAAGGAGGGGCAAATACAATTATTGAAATTTAGAAGCAGCATTATATTTTTTTATAATTCCTTTTTAATTAATACAATTTGCCAATGCCGGAAAGGCTTTAAGGGGGTTGTTTCATTCCATATATTTTTTATATTTTGAATCAATTAATTTTGAAATAAATTGTGAATAAACTTGTGTACAAATGAATGCGGCAGCATCTAAATAATGTTAAATAATAATTAATTTCGTATATATTAATTACTAGCTAAGTGAAAAAACTTATTTCTTTTATTCGTCACGGTCATCCCGAAATATATAAATGCATACTTTTTATTATTGCTGTAGCTATTATTGTTTATGTGTTTCCTAAGCAAGGGAAGTTTCAATACGAATTTCAAAATCTGAAAGGCAAGCCATGGCCGCACGATCATCTTATTGCTCCATTTGATTTCGCAATTAAAAAATCAAGCGATGAGTTGGCGCTGGAAAAATCTGAAATCCTTAAAAATTCAAAACCATATTTTAAATCGGCGAATTCAATTTTAGCTACTCGCAAATTGCAATTAATAAAAGAATTTGAGGAACAGTGGGACACTAATAAAAGCTTAAAAATAAAAGATAAAAGTCTCGCCCTTTCAAAAAATATAATAGACTCTATTTATAGCAAAGGAATAATAGAACCCTCGGAAATAATTGAAAATAAACCGGCCGACTATTCTGTTTATGTATTGAAAAACAATATTGCAGAAGAATATGTATTGAAAGATTTCCATACCATTATTTCGGCATACGAGTATTTACAAGAACAACTTCGGAAGCATGGAACAGGTATTGATACAAAATTTATTTTACCATTATTAGAAAACAGTATTGCTCATTCTCTTTTTTATGACAAAGAAACTTCCGAAAAGGTATTAAATCAAGCTATTGAAGCTATTTCTTTTTCACGCGATGTGATAATTAAAGATCAAAGTATTGTTTCGAAAGGAGAAATTATTGACACTAAAATATTTCAATTGCTACAGTCATTAAAATGGGAATTTGAAGAAAAGGGTGGCGGTAAAAGCGGAACTTTTTTCGTTTTGCTAGGGCAAATATTAATTGTTACACTATGTTTATCGGTATTGATTATTTTTTTAGCATTTTTTCGTAAAGATATTTTTTTGAATAACACAAAAATTACATTTATTTTATTGCTTATTGTTCTTCAAGTTTTAATGATTCGATTGGCCTTAAATTCTCAATCGTTTAGTATTTATATTTTACCCTTCTGTATTCTCCCTATTATCATTCGTGCATTTTATGATACTCGCATTGCTTTGTTTGTACATTTAATAACGGTTCTTGTAATTTCATTCATGGCTCCTAATCGTTTTGAATTTGCCTTTTTACAATTAGTTACCGGCATAATTGCTATTCTTAGTATTGTAAACATTCACAACCGCTCACAAATTTTTATTTCCTCTATACTTATCTTCTTAACATATAGCATTGCTTTTTTTGGTATTACAATTATACAGGATGGAGGCAGCGACGTTATTAATATTTATGATTTTGCTTGGTTTGGTATAAGTGCTCTGCTTACCTTGTTCTCTTACCCATTAATTTTTATTTTCGAAAAAATATTTGGATTTGTTTCCGATGTTTCATTGCTGGAATTGTCTGATACAAATGGAAAGTTGTTGAGAGAGCTTGCCTTGCTAGCTCCTGGAACTTTTCAGCATTCCTTGCAAGTCGCTAATATTGCCGAAGATGCTATTTATTCTATTGGTGGAAATGCTTTATTGGTAAGAGCTGGGGCACTATATCACGATATAGGTAAAATGGAAATGCCACTATATTTTATTGAAAACCAAGCTAGCGGTATTAATCCACATGAAGATTTAAATTACGACGAAAGTGCCGCAATAATAATTGGCCACGTTATTAAAGGAGTTGAAATTGCAAAAAAACACAACTTGCCCGAACAAATTATTGATTTTATACGCAGCCATCATGGTACTACAATAACTGCATATTTTTATCGTTCGTTCCAGAATGCTTTTCCCGAAGAGCACATAGATATTGAAAAGTTCCGTTATCCAGGGCCCATCCCTTTTTCTAAAGAAAGTGCTGTGTTAATGATGGCAGATTCTGTTGAAGCGGCTTCTCGTAGTTTAAAAAAATACGATGCCGAAAGTATTGATAATTTAGTGGAACTTATTATTACTTCTCAAATTGAACAAAATCAATTTATTAATTCGGATATTACTTTTAGAGACATTAATGTGTTGAAAAAAATATTCAAAAAAAAATTAATGAACATGTATCACTTAAGGGTAGAGTATCCTCGGTAGTAAATTCATTTTTTGTTCCAGTATTATAAAGTAATTATAATATTATTAATTAGAGCCTGTCCATAATGTCCGATGTACTCATAAATATATTGTTTTAAAGGTATTCGTGAGTTCGTTTCACTAGGGTTTTCGTTATGCTTGTTTTTAAAACAGTCATTTTCAAAAGCAAACTCCTTGATTTTTAAAACTTCGCAAGCCTTGAACTTGAACATTGTGAATCAGACTCTCGACTATATGTACAGACGCTAATTAGGGCGTACCTAGTGATATTGGAATAGTTTTTCCATTCATATACTTGTTGCCGTTTATAGAAAAGTCAGCAATAAAAGCAGCCATTTTTTCTGCCGATATTGGCGCTGTATAACCCGGAAATGCTTCGTTCAGCATTTCGGTTTGGGTGGCACCCAAAGCAAGACAATTAAAAGCAATATTTTCTCCTTTAAATTCTTCAGCAAGACACTCCGTTAAACATGCCAAGGCTGCCTTACTGGAACTGTATGCCGACAAGCCGGCAAACTTTGAACTGCCCTGAAAGCCTCCCATACTGCCTATGTTTACTACGTGAGCGCCCTTTGCCCTATCCATAATAGGCAATAATCCTTTTATTAATAAAAAGGCCGAAAACACATTTACGTTAAAAATGTATTCCAAGTCATGCAAATCAATATTTACAAAGGGCTTTTTTGTTATTGCCCCTGCATTATTTATTAAAATGTTAACTGTTTGTACCTTTTTTGTAAGCGCTGCAATTAGGTTTTCAACAGCAACTTTATTACTTAAATCAGAAAGTATAGGGATTACTTTTGAAGATGGATTTTTTATTAAACACTCCTCCTTTAATTGCATTAATTTCGTTTCGTTGCGCGCGATAGCAATTACTGTATTATTAGGGTCAGTACTAAATAATTTCACTAATTCATAACCAATTCCACGACTTGCTCCCGTTACAATAATATTCATACTCTTTAAGTTTTCTTTCAAAGAAACACAATTTTTATTATTTTTACGAATAAAAAACTTTGTAAATTGAAATTAAAAATAATATTTTTTGTTTTTGTCGCTTTTCTTTCATTTAGTGTAACAGCTCAAGATAGCACAATCACGCGCAAGCACCCCCCTAAAAAAAACATTTGGGAGAAGGTGTATTTTGGAGGGAATTTGGGTTTGCAATTTGGTACTTCCACTTTTATAGATGTTTCTCCTTTAGTAGGTTATAAAATTACTGAAAATTTTTCGGCGGGTGTAGGTGTTACTTTTCAATACTTCCGATATAAAGATAGGCTTTATGAATTGCAGACCAATGTATATGGGGCCCGAGTATTTTGCCGATATCTTTTTTACGATAATTTGTTTGGCCATGCCGAATATGAATATTTAAACCTTGAAGCTTTCGATTATATTATCCCAAGACGGGTAGATGTAGCAAGTTTTTTAGTTGGTGGTGGGTACATACAGCGTTTTGGGAGAAACTCCGCTATAGTGGGAATGCTATTGTATAATTTTACCGAATCATACTATACGCCCTATCAAAACCCTATAATTAGAATTGGTGTAAATATAGGATTGTAGTTCTTCCTTCAAATTAAGCTTATAAAAACGCTATAAAAAGGGTGTAAATACCCGGTCGGTTTCAACTTAAAATGGTAAATCTTAAATTAAAAATTAAAATAGGCCTTTATTTCATCTACTGTTTTAAACTTCTCGTCCACCCGGTTCATTTTTAAATCTGCTTTTTCATCTAAAATCTTTAGTTCATTAAATTGTTCTGGCTTTAGCCAATACAATATACCGTTTTCCACTGTCCATAATAAATTTACCGATTTGGGATCAAAAGAAAAATTAACAATAGGGTTTTTAACAAAACTGAACAATGAATTTTTAAATCTATCCACTAAAAACACATCGTAACTCATCATTTTTTTTTCTTTTTCATTTATCAAATTTGCAGAACAAGAAATCCCTTTTGGGTAAGCAATAGGATTGTCGCAGTTGTAAATACCAAAACTATTAATGGCAAACATTCTTTTCGTTTTTTCTTCAGCACTCATGAGTTTAAAATAATCGGACTGTCTATTTTTTACATTCAAGGCATCATTTTCCTGCTGTTTCTTTAATGCAATTATTTTCACCTGATAGTCCTCTTCTAATTTTTTTTCCAATTTTTTTCGTTTTTCAAACTCTAAATTATAAGCAGCAAATTTATCTTGAAAACTGTTAATAGCTGTTTGATAATTTACCCCTTCAAATACCGGATAAACAACTATGTCATACACCTTCTTTTCTTTCTTTAATTTCAATAAATAATTTCCTCCTTTCAAAGGTCCTTCTTTAATAATTACTTCGTCCCATGTTATGTCATACATTTTTTTTGAAAAACTTTTATTTTCTACACCCACTTCAAATAATACACCTTTATAAAGAGCTAATTCAGGATATTCTTTTGAATCAACTTCCAAGTTAAATGTGAATTTATTTTTATCTGCGGGTATTGGTTTTTTAGGTTCCTCTATATCTTTAAATAATGCTGCAACTTGCGCATCTTTTTCTGTTTGATATTTCAAAAGCCTTGTTTCAAGGGCTTTGTATTCGGGCGTTTCTTTAATGGCAACTTTTACGATTTCTGATTTTCCTGTAGTGTTTTCAATCCCTTCTTTTTTAGCAACTTCCATCCCTTTTTTTAAACAGGACCAATTGTTTTTAATAGTATCTAAAACATATAAGTTATAATCATTTCCTTTTTGCTGTGAAGCCAATTCAATGTTAATACTTTTTCCAGCATCAATATTAATAGGCTTTTCTTTTTGGTAGGCCTTTATTTCTATCATTCCTGCCGATTCAAACTGATACCTTGTTCCAGCGCTATCATATGTCATTGGAATTCCAGAAATAAAAAAATCTACAGCGTCATGAAATTCTCTAAAATATAATTCTACATCCCCTTTAATTAGTATTCCGTTTTCATCTGAAAAAGCATTGTTAGGGACAACTAATTTAGAGCCCGATTTTAAATTTAACACCCCTCCTTTTTCTGCATTTAATTTATTAATTGAAAAAGGGATGTAAATACCTTTTAATGGAGGATTGATGCATGGGGCCGAGCTTTCATTTTTATAAAATTCTGCTCTTAAAAGGCTATCCTTTGCAATGACTTTGCTATTATTAGTGTCTTCATTTTTGGGGTTGTTGTTTTTTATTATTATTGCAGCAAAAGTAACGGTTGCCGCAGCTAAAATGCTTAGTGCAATTTTTTTTATATTATTTAATATCCAGCCTGCGGAAGTGTTTTTTTTCGAGGTATTAATTTCATCCTCGCTCATTTTTGTTTCGTGCTTTTTTTTCATATTAACGATCTTTTAATGCTTATCAACAATAAAGTTTAAGTATATTTTTTTTTATTAGATTTATTCCCTATTCTTAATTTCTTTCTTTTTGCTTGTTATAATGGTAAATTTTGCACCATCTGAATTGTCAAGCACTATCGTTCCGCCAAGCTGCTTTGTTAGGTCCATAACTAGTTGCATTCCTAAAGACGCTGTATTCCTATAGTCAATGTGGCTTGGGAAACCAATACCATTATCGGCAATAATTAATTTAATATGCTCAGAGCTTTCAATCAAAGAAATGCTGATCAGCAGGGTCTTCTTTTTTAATATATCTTCTGCAGTATAATTAAAGGCATATTTGAGTGAATTGGTGATAATTTCATTTATTAACAAGCCACAGGGTATCGCACTATCCAGGTCCATAGAAACAAGCCCTAGTTTAAGTTTTAATTTAATTTTTTCATTGTTGGAATAACTATAAATAAGATTGTTGGTAATTACTTGAATGTATTCTGAAAAATTAATTTTTGAAAAATCATTTGTTTTGTATAGAATTTCATGAATAAAAGACATCGCTTTTATTCTACTTATTACATCTCTAATGATCTCTTTTGTTTTTGCATCTTTTAGCCCAGAATATTGTAAATTAAGAATGCTTAGCATTATTTGTAAATTATTTTTAACTCTATGATGCACCTCTTTCAGAAGTATTTCTTTTTCTAATAATGATTTTATAATTTTTAATTCTGTTTTTTTGCGCTCGGTAATATCTTCTGAAACGCCCAGCAAGTAATGAGGCCTTCCTTGTAAATCTTTAACAACCACCTTTTTAGTTTGGTACACCCCTTTTTTGTTTTCACTTTCAACAGACTCTTCTGGAATATCCATAACCTCAATTGATTCGCTTGTTTGAATATCTTTTTTTCTGAATCCATCCGCATCTTCTTTACTAAAGAAGTCGTAGTCTGTTTTCCCTATGCACATCTCTGCCGTTATTCCAAAAATTTCCTCCGCTTTTTTGTTCCAAAACGAAAATTGATAATTATTTTTTATGTCTTTTCCAAAAACAGCTACAGGAAGTCTATCCAGAATACTGGAGAATATCATTTCGTCCTCCTTTATTTTATTCAAAGCAATTAGTTTCTCGGTAAGGTCATTTATCGTTGCTTGTATGGCTATTCCCTCCCCATATTGAAAGGCAAAAAGGATAACTTCGGCAGTGAAAACATCTCCGTTTTTCCGTTTGTGTGTCCAGTTAAAAATATGGTGCCCCTTTTCAAAAGCAATTTCAATCATCTCATTTGCTTTTTCAAATGAATTTTTTCCGTCGGGTTGAATTAATGGCGACAAATCTGCGGGATGGGTATTAATAAACTCGCTTTTATCCTGCATTCCAAACATTTCCAATGTTTGGAAATTACAATCAAAAAACTTTTTTCTGGTTAAAAGCATTTTTGCTTCCGTTGAACCATGCATAAATAAAACATCTTCTTTTGTTTTACTTAATTGAATTTCTTCGTTTTTATTTTTAATGTCAGTAATGTCTTTAAGATACCCATGCCAAATTACACTGCCGTCTTCCTGTTTTTCGGGTTTAGAACTCGCTCTAATCCATTTTGTAACTTGGTTAGGCAAAATTATTCGGTATTCGTAAAACCAGTTTTTATTTGAGGTTTCTAACTCCTTGAAAGAATTAAACAGCCCTTTTTTATCGTCAGGGTGAACGCAATTAAAAATATTAGTTCCATCCTTCATTAATTCTTCAGGAGTTATTCCATAAAGGTTTTCAATGCTCTCGCTTACAAAGGGAAATGAGTAGGTCTTGTCCGGCAAAACTTTAAATTGGTAAAGTACCCCAGGTAAATGAGCTGTATGCCTTTTTAGTAAATATTTTTTTTCATTCTCTGATTTTATAAGCGCACTTTTTATTGTTATATTTATTAAAATAGCCAGGCACAAGAGAATAATAAAAATAGCAATAAAAAATATCCAAAATAATTTTGAGAGCTTCTTGTTGCTCTGCCATTTTTTTATTGTTAGCACATCAAACTTCTCAAAAGTGCCATTTAAATTTTTTAATGAAAGATTAATTTCCGCAACTAATTCTTCAGGCACTTTATTCTCGGTTTTAATTAATTGAGGGTTCTTTAAATTTATTGTTTCATTTGCTATTGTATAGCTAGCCTTATAATTTTCAATATTTTGCAACAAAGGTTTTAAATTCGAACTAAGCAACAGCAATTGATTTAATAATTTAATTATTTCTTCATTCGATGTTTTATTAAATATACCAACACTCCTTTCTTCCAATTCCAGAAGGGATTTTATATTGTTTTCGTATAAACCTAAAAATCTAAAAATATTCTTTTTATTTATTTCTTCTGTCTCGCCTATTTTTAAGCTTTCTATCGCAAAGCAGGCATTAGAATAATTGTTTTTCAATTGCTCGTTTAAAGAAATCAGAGCGAAGTTTTCATTGTTTATTGAAATAGTTTCTCGTTCGAATAAAACAACTAAGAGAAAAATAAATAAACCAGTTATAGCAATTAATAGGGGTTTATTTATTAAGTTAATTAATTTCATTTTTTAATTTTTTTTATTTTTTTGATGAAAAAATATTTTTTTATAGGGAATGCAGGACGCTTTAAAAATGAGAGCGTTTTTTACAATTTCTTTGTAATAATAAATCTAACATAAAGAAAATTTATTGAATACTAAAATTTAAAACTCAAGCCAGCCATAAAATTTATTCCCGCTTGTGGAAAATAGAAATTTTCAACTGTTTGTTTCCCTCCATTTATGTAGGTATACGTATACCCATTGGATTCGTATTGTTCGTTAAATAGGTTGTACACAGCTAAAATAACTCCTATTTCACGTATGTGTTGCGTATTGAAAGTATAATTAATTCTCATATCATTAACAAAAAAAGAATTTAATTTCCTGAAATTATTTGATGAATTATCTAAAAACTGCTCGCCAACATATTTATTAATAAAATTTATTTTAAAGTTTTTAAATGGCTCAAATGTAAAGGTGCTTCCAAGAATTATATTCGGCGAAAAAGCTAAATTTGTTTTGCTGAAGGTATTTAAGCGCTGAGCTACGCTATCGTAATTATCAACAAATTCCTGAAAGTTAATAATTTTATTTTCACTAAATGTAGCATTCCCGCCCCAGGTAAAATTCTTGAGCAAATTAACGGCGCACTCTAATTCCAAGCCTCTTCGATAGCTTTTTGCTACATTGGTTCTGTTGTATGACCCTACATCGTTTATCGCACCGGTTAATACCAGCTGGTTTTTATAATTCATATAATATAAATTGATGCCCCACTTTATAGTTTTTGTAATTTGTTTATACCCAAGCTCTAAATCATTTAATGTTTCAAAACTGGGACGACTATTACTTGAAGACTGAATATAGTCGCTTCTTCTAGGCTCTTTGTTCCCTATGCTGTAGGAGGCATAAACATTTGTGTAGGTATTAATATTATAATTTATTCCAATTTTCGGATTAATAAAACCTAAGGAAATATTTTGTTGTACATTTTTTAACGCATTATCGTACCCAAGAAAAGAATAGTTAACTAGCCGATATTGCATGTCGACAAATAGATTTATTTTTTTTAGCATTAAATAGTTTATTTTAATAAAAATATTCCCATCTGTTTTTGTAGCATTGTTTTTATAATAGTTGTTGTGAAGCTCACTGTTTAATGCGTATCTTGCCCATGTTATTTCACCAAAATGCCTTCCTTCATAGTTGTTTAAGGCCCCCCCTAATGTTCCACTAATATTGCTGTTTGAATTGTAATTTAGCGAAAAGGTAGTGCCATAAAAATCGTTGTCTAGCCATCGCCTGCGCACCAGATCCGTTGTATTAATTGTGTCGGTGCCAATTGTAATATTTGATAGTCCGTAATCATAAAAACTTTGGTTCTTTTTATACTCTTCATAATACCCTTTTCCTTTAGTATAATGAAATGAAACATTAGAATTC
The DNA here is from genome assembly GCA_945865315.1 of Chitinophaga pinensis. Taxonomy (GTDB): domain Bacteria; phylum Bacteroidota; class Bacteroidia; order 2-12-FULL-35-15; family 2-12-FULL-35-15; genus 2-12-FULL-35-15. Next base: position 16,786 of record CAMBDK010000012.1, read on the forward strand.
CACCTGCCATTAAATTCGTGAATAAAGTGTAGCTGATAATAATCTTGTTTATAATGATCTACTTGGCTTTTAAAAGTAAACTGGTTATAAGTATTACTTTTCGAATTTAATAAATGCTCTGCATCTGCAGAATCTAAGCCGTTTCTGATTATATAGTCATCCATGCCATTTTTATCTCCATTTAAGCGCGATTCGGGAATTCCGTTCCACGCTTGATAAGTTTCTTCCAAACCAGAGAATGTAATAAATTTAACAATTGTTTTTTTTCCAAAATAAGCCCCAGAGAAATAGTACGATTTCAAATTAGAGCTTGCCCTATCAATAAATCCATCCGATGATATTTTTGATAATCGCATGTCGAACGCAAATTTTTTGTCAATAAGCCCCGTTCCAACATTTAAAGTGTTTTTAAATGTATTAAAGGAACCACAAGAGGTATTGTATTCGCCATACGATTTAGGGTTTAATTTTGATGTGAGTATATTTATGCTAGCGCCAAATGCCCCCGCTCCATTTGTTGAGGTTCCTACACCTCTTTGAACTTGTATGTTGTCGATACTCGATGCAATATCGGGAAGGTCAACCCAATAGGTACCTTGCGATTCGGCATCATTTACTGGAATTCCATTAATAGTAACATTTATTCTGCTAGCATCTACACCGCGTATTTTAATATCGGTATAACCTATTCCTGCACCTGCATCAGATGTTAATACTACCGAGGGTTGTTGATTCAATAAATAAGGGAGGTCTTGCCCTAAATTTTGTTCTGCAATTTCTTTTAAATTAGTATAGGCCATTGCAGACTTGTCTTCTGCACGCGTTGCTTTAACTATTACCTCCTCCATCATAATTATATCCTCCTGCAGCTGTATGTCGAACACCTTATTTTCAAAAAGCTCTACCGTATCGGTATAGGTTTGAAACCCTATGAAACTTGCTTGGATAATGTGTTGCCCCCCTGTTATTTTTCTTAACTCATAATTCCCTTCCGCATCACTTTGAGCGAAAAAAAAGGAATTGTCGATGCGTATGCTTGCTCCTGCAATTGTTTTTTTCGATAAGCTATTCTTTACTTTCCCCGAAATAACAAGTTGGGCATTCAAATTAAATGACAGCGAAATAATCACTGCCGTGACGAAAACTTTTTGTGCTAGAAACATTTTGTTTTTTTTTAGTTAAAAATTATACTGCCACAGGGTTTGACAATAATTATTTTTTTATAACCAATTTTCCCTCCGCAGGTATTATCCTGATCAGGTGCATAAATAGTAGCGTTTGGAACTATTATTTATTGGGTATAATCTCAGCCTTCAAGTTTATAAAATTTGAAAGCACCCCTTTAAGATTTTGCAGACTTATTATTTTAAAACAGCAATAAATGCTGTATTAACTTATTTTAAATTTAATCCAAATATAGCCTTTTTTAGCTTTACTAATTAAAGTGTGTTTTAATTGTCTGGCTAAATTTAATTAAACAAAAAAACAGCAACCAATATTTTTTATATTATTTCAGCTCTTCAGGCAATGTATCTTTCGTCATTTCTACTCCAACAATTTTTAATAGAAATACAGCTTTACCTTTTTCAAAATCGTTGCGCATTTCGTTTTTCAAAACATCCATCAATAAATCATATTCACCCACCAATTGCGTGCTTAATCCGAGCACCTCTATTCGAATATTTTTATTTAATTTTAGTCGCCTTATAAAGTCAATTATTTTACTCTTGTACCCATCCGTCAAAGGATACATACTTATTTCAATTGTTGCTATCATTTTTTTTAAATTGTGTATAATCCTTAATATTTATTAAGCTGCGGCTGCACATCGTCAATAAAAGCAAAGATGCCACCTTTTAAATTATACAGATTGGTGAAGCCATACTTTTCTTCCAGTTCGCGTATTGCTTTCGCGCTTCTTCCTCCCATTTTACAATGAATAACAACCTTTATATCTTTTCTTATTTTTTCAGCATTCGTTGTAATTGTAGCCAATGGCATCAACTCCCCTTCTATGTTTACCTTTTCATATTCATCCGCCTCTCTTACGTCAATCAATTGGAATTTCTCCCCACTTATTTGCAAATTATAGAATTCCGTTGCCGTTATTTCCTTAATTGGTAATGAACTTATCTTTACTCCACAAAATTGCTCATAATCAATTAATGCAGTAATTGAAGGGCTGGAACCATTTAAAGCGTTGTTCGGTCTGCGCTTTATGTTAAACGTTCTCGACTCAAACGAAAGCGCGTCGAAGGTGAAAAGTCTACCACTTAATGGCTCCCCCACTCCCGTAATAACTTTGATGGTTTCGCAGGCCTGCAAGCTCCCTATTATGCCTGGCAAAACTCCTAGCACCCCCCCCTCAGCACAGTTTGGGACTAACCCTGGCGGTGGTGGTGTTGGATATAGATCTCTGTAATTAGGTCCCAACTCTCCATTTCTATTTGTGAAATTGAATACAGAAACTTGGCCTTCGAACTGGAAAACAGAGGCATAAATATTCGGTTTCCCTAATAAAACGCAGGCGTCATTTACTAAATATCTGGTTGGAAAATTGTCTGTTCCATCTGCCACTGCATCATAGTTTTTGATGATCTCCAATGCATTTTTAGAGGTTAATTGCAAATTATATGTTTTTATATTGATATGCGGATTTAGCGACGCTAGTCTGCGTTTTGCAGCTTCCACTTTCGGCACGCCCACATCCTCTCGTCCAAATAAAACTTGTCGATGTAAATTGCTGTCATCCACCACATCAAAATCCATAATGCCAATTTCCCCTATTCCTGCAGCCGCCAAATACAATAATGCCGGACTGCCCAAGCCGCCGCAACCTACCATTAAAACTTTCGCTGCTTTTAATTTTTTTTGCGCCTCAATCCCAAATTCTGGAATAATAATATGCCTGTTATAACGCGCCAGCTCCTCTTTAGAAAAATTAATATCCTTGTAACTCATATTTTTTGTAAAAATTTAATTCGTTTTAAAAATACCCTTATCATTAATTCCTATGAATAGGGTAATCAATTTTTAGTTTAATGTAGTGCTTAAATTAAAAAACAATTCCACCAGCAATTGCAGGAACGATGCTAACAAAGGATTCGTTTTGTAAAATTGTTTTTTCGTTTTGCAAATCGCGGATATCGTCATCGCCAACAAAAATATTGACGAAGGTCCTAATTTGGCCTTGATCATCAAACAAATGTTTTTTAATTTCAGGAAAATCAGTTGATAATAGCTGAAGACTTTCTTCAATTGTTCCCCCATTTACTTGCAGCTTGGCAATGTTATTTGTAAACTTTCTAAGGGGTGTTGGGATAATAATTGTAGGCATATCTATTGGGTTATTTTATTATTAATTAAATCTTTAGTTATTAATTTTTCTTTCACAAATTGATATTCATCATTCAGTTTCCACGAACGAAGCTCTGTTTCAGCACCATTTAATACAGATATTATTAAATACGAAAGGAAGGGCTGCGCGGCAACTCTATCGTGCTCAGAAGGAATAGCAGGATGGTCGGGGTGCGAGTGGTAAATGCCTAGCAATGAAAAATTATTTTTTTCCGCATGGTGTTCGGCCTTCATATAATCTTTAGAAGTAATTTCAAAGCGTCGCTTTTTATCTCCTTTCGCTGAATTAAATACGGGAAGAGCATCAGAAACAATAGCCTTGCCCGCTTCTTCAGTCCCAAATAAAAACCCGCAACACTCCTCAGGATACTTGTTTATTGCATCACTTATTATTATTTTATTTGCAAAAGAATCAATTTCAATCATTTTATTATTTTTTTAATTATATCCTGATATTTATCAGCATTGTCTGGAAATACAGTTACAATAATACCTTGTTCTATTTGTTCCGCAATTGTTATTGCACCCAATAAATTTCCAATTGATGAGGGACTTAATAACAAGCCTTCCTGTTCATGAACCTTTTTTATCATTTTATACACAATTTCTGTATCGATCTCTATATTCCTATCTACAATTGTTTCATCATAAATTGCAGGTACTTTTGCAGTTTGCAAATGTTTCCAGCCCTCTAAACCGTGCATGGGTGTATTGGGCTGCAAAGATACTAATTCTATTCCTGTTTTCAATTCTTTTAATCGCCTCGAAGTGCCTATAAAGGTTCCGGTAGTGCCAAGTCCCGCTGTAAAATGTGTTAATTTTGGCAAAGATTCAAAAATTTCTAGCCCTGTACCGTAATAATGTGCCTTCCAGTTATTTTCATTTTTATATTGATCGGCATAAAAATATTTTTCCGGGTACTTTTCAGCTAATGCTGCAGCTAAATCCTGTGCCCCGTCTGTACCCTCAAATTTGGAGGTGTAAATTATTTTTGCTCCCAACGATTGCAATATGTTTTTTCTTTCTGCAGAAGCATTCTCAGGAAGGCATAACTCTATTTGGAGGCCTAGCTGTTGCGCAATTGTAGCGTAGGCAATACCGGTATTCCCGCTAGTAGCGTCAAGCAATACATGGCTAGTTGTTAATTCTCCACTTTTTATTGCCGAAGAAATAATGCTATATGCAGCTCTTGCTTTAATGCTCCCCGATAATTGCATCCATTCTTTTTTAGCGTAAATATCTACCCCCTTTTTCGTATAAAAACTTGTAATCTTATGCAATGGGGTGTTGCCAATAGAATTTCCGACAAGTTTTAAATTATTTAACAGACTGTAATCGTTTGCCACATTCATAATTAAGACCTTAAATAAATTTATTTTTGTTGTTTATATAATTTGCAATAGCTTCAATACAGTTTGTCAATCTTACAGCACCTTCTCCTTTAATTATTGAATATTCAGCTTTTAATAGCTTTAATTCATGCTCGTACCAATCAAAAAAATATTGTCTGCGATTAGCGTTTTCCCTTAATTTATCTTCTATCCAAGGGATATCTGGAAACGTAAGCAAATAAAAGTCGTACTTTTTTTTACTGACATTTTCTTCTATCCACTTAGGGCTGGTTTTAAATTTATCTTCACACCATACTTTTGAAATTATCAATTCAGTATCAGCAAAAATAAAAGTATTTGCTTTGTTTATCAATTGCTCTTCTTGCTTTAATTGCGCTTTAGCAATTTGCAAAATATCCTCAAGAAAATATTCCCTGTTTGTGTTTGCAAAATATTCTCGAGCAAACTCTGGAACCCAAACCGTATTAAAATGTTTGGCAAGAGCCTCGGAAAGAAAAGATTTACCGGTGCTTTCGGGCCCAATTAACGCAACACGAACTATAGCAGCGCTTTCTCCTCCCTGTTTTAATAACTGGCTCTTAGGCATTGTAACGAAATAAACTATACATTTTGACTTGTTCTTTTATCCTTTTTCTTCGTTATAAAATCTTTAAATAGCTAAGGTTATTCGCAGATTTTATGTCTTGAAAAAGAATAAAATTACTGCGTCAATTCTGTACACTTTATTTCGTTACAAAGCCTTAGCCCCTGATTTTTGTACCTTTTCTAATTTTTATAGATCAGTAAAATGTGATTGTAAGATTAAAATTAGATAAAATTGCAACTTAAATTAATAACGTGTATTTTCTTCCAACAGATAAAAAACACTATGTGCAATTATATAATAAAATAGACTATCACATGCTATTAATGGGAGAGTATTCCACTTTTAAAATATATAATTTATTTGTCAAAAATACGGTGTTAATAAATAGGACAATTTAGTATTAATCAAAAGTAATAAATTTTCTTAAAGCTTCATTTAATATGAAATAGCCCTTATTCTTTAAATAAAGCAAAGCCCCCCCTTGCACTAAATTTTTAGTTCTTCAACATTTTAAGTTTCGATATAAATTATTTGTAAATTTTAACAAAGGGCGCTCATTTTAAATAGATGAATACCCTGTTCTTTTCTGCAAACAAATTTACTTGTTTTTTTATTTTCTTTTCTTTTATATTTCCCCCCCCCTCTCCCTATATGTTTTTATTAAACTTTAGAATTAAATATTTGTTCTTTTTAATTCGAGAACAAATATTTATTTGTAATTTCGCTAATTGCGGATGCAATTATTATTAACTAACAATTTTTAATTAGAAAGCCTGTAAAAACTAAACAACGCACGTTGTTTTTAAATTTTCTTTTTGCCGGTATATTGTTTTTGTTTTTTAAAATTGATTTAGCTTTATTCAAATTATATGAAAAAAATTAAAATGCGTATATTTTATTTAGCACTATTGGTTTTCGGCCTCTCTAACTATTCTTATTCTCAAGAAGATGAAATTAACTCAAACGATTCCGCTGCTACCACTCCCATAAAAGCACCATCTTTAAAAGCAACCAATAACGAGCCTGTGATAATAGATTATAATCAAACGCTTAAAAAATATCTGGATCTTTATATTACAAATAGCAGTGATCTTGAAATAAATTTCACTATCGGTTTTTGCTATCTTCATACAAATAGCGACAAATCAAAAGCCCTGCCTTACCTCGAATTTATTTATAACAAAGGCGAATTTAAAGATGATTTGCTGCTATATTTAGGGATGGCTTATATGTACTCCTATAAATTTGACGACGCGCTTCGCCTTTTTAATGATTACAGAGGCATTATTAATTCGAAAAAAGGCGAATTGGTTGATAATTATTACGAAGATCTTGAAAGTGGAAAATTAGACTACCAAAAAAAAATCACTACTGGTAATTTCGGATTAGTGGAACATTATATTGAAAATTGTGAAAGTGCAAAAGAATTAATTGAAGTTCCAGTGAATGTAACATTTGAAAATTTAGGTAAAGAAGTCAATTCAAAATATTCAGATTATTCACCTTTTATTACCCAAGACCAAAGGTTGCTTTATTTTACATCTCGAAGAGAAGAAAATTTATCTGAATTAAAAAATGCGGAAGGCTATTTTACTTCTGATATTTATGTTTCAAAAGTAAAGGATGGGCAATGGACAAAAGCAGAAAATATGGGCGTGCCTATAAATTCTGTTGGTGATGAACACTGTGTTTTTGTTAAGCCCAAAGGAGAAAAGATGATTGTTTTTGCAGACAATGAAAATTTAATTGGAGATTTATACATCGCTCCTCTTTTAGAGTTAAATAAAAATTCGGTTGTGGATTTCGACCAACCAATTAACACCCCATTTAGAGAATTTGATGCCTGTATCAGTGAGGATGAAAATGTATTGTTTGTTTCGAGTAATCGTCCGGAAGGAAGAGGAGAAACAGATATATACATGTTTAATAAACTGGCTAACGGTACTTGGGGCTTACCAATTAATTTAGGATCTGGGGTAAACACAAAATACAAGGAATCCTTTCCAAATTATGATGAAAAGAATTGCATTCTTTACTTTGCTTCCGAAGGCCATACTAATATTGGCGGCTTTGATATTTTTAGATCTCAATACGATTTCGAGTTGCAAAAGTTTGGACCTGCAGAAAACATTGGCTTCCCAATTAATACGCCGGAGGATGAAATGGATTTTTGTTTTTCCGGAATTGATCGTGAGGCATATATTTCATCTTCAAAACCCGGTGGTTTTGGAGACCTTGATATCTATAGAATAGTATTTAATGATGTGGAAAATAGGCCATCCATTATTAGAGGAGTTTTAACTAAAAGTGATTGGACAACAGATATTGACGCATCTGTATGCCTCATCGATACTAAAACTAATAAAATATTAGATGAGAAAAATGTAAACCCCAAAAGTGGGAGGTATGTTTTTTCTGTTGAACCAGGCAGCTATAAATTAACAGCCTCAAGTGATAATTATGAGTATTTTGAACAGGAAATAAATGTTTACGACAAAGCCGACTATGTTTTTGAAATAGAAAAAAATATATTGCTTCAAGCATCTAATTCCCCTGCCCCTGTGCTAAAAAAAACGCCATAGCGTAAACACATTTTGCTTCCCATTTATTGTATATAGCATGCCTATTAATTTGCCGAAAGCATACAGCGTTAAAAGTTTATGAGTAATAAACTGTTAATAAACTTTTATACTCTTCCTTTTTATAGCTTTTATTGTTTTTACTTTTGAACTTGTTATTTAGTTTTTACAGTATTTCCTTTTTAAAAAATACGCAGTTAAAAACAATAAATAGGATTCATTAAAAGCGCTGTTTCACAACATTTTTTTAAATAAAGGGCTCTTTTCAGTAACTTTTACACGATAATTTACGTTACAATACAAAAACACAAATAAAATGAAAGCACTTAGCCAAAACTGGGTTGTTGAAAATTTAATCGACTTCGAATATAAAAAATACGAGTTGTTGGGTTATTTGCAGGGGGTTAAACAAGAGTTTAAGGACGAAAAGCTCTATCCCGCTTTAAGCGAATTGATTTCACATTACAATAATTTAATTACAATTAGAAATAACAAACAACAGCTAAGCGATTCGTTTTGGAAGTTTTTAAGCAAAATAGATTTAGAGAAATTGAAATTAATTTACGAATCAAAAGAAAAAGACAACCAACTGCTTAATGAAATAGAAAATATAATTAATTTTTCTATCCCTCAGCTTGAAAATTGTTTAAAAGAAGGAACCGATATTTATAATATTATGGAAGGGAATATGCAAATTGAACCAATTGGATTAATCCCCTTAAACACAAACGAAGGTTATATGTTTATAAGTTCGGGGAAACAAAAAGAAACGATAGTATACCAATATAACATTACATTTATTGAACAAGCAAACGAGCCTTTTAGGGGCATCCACACTAATTTTATAACATCATTCGAATACTCCTATATCAATACTTATGAAAGTATAAAATTGCAGTTGATTAAGGAAATCCCTCAATTGCCAAATCCAGCTGTTTTTGCCATAAGCAGCGCAAAAGAATACCCCCTTACAGAAAGTTTTATCCCCATAGCAAAGCGCACATTAGTAAGATACATTAGCCTTTCAAGTTGATCTTTTGTTTTGGCTTTTTGTGTTTTGTATTTACGATTTAGCCGTTTAATATACAATGGCGTTTTTTGTTTATTATCAGTTCAGGGGCTTTTTAAAGCAACTTTTTTGTTTTTAAAACTGTAATTATTTTATCTGGATAATACTAAATTTATAATTCTGTTTTTAAAACACTTTCTATAAGTGAATTTTTCGAAATAACTCCCGCAAATTAAATGGTTCAAAAACTGTGTGTTTTTCTTTTGTCTTGATACAAAAGAAACAAAAAATTAAGAACAAACGATTCCTCCCCACCTGCAACACTGCATCGTGTTTGTTCATTCCTAACGCGCGTTTTCATAAGCATGTTTTTTGCAAAAAAATGGAATCATCTGTTTTTATTAATATATCTATTTTGTCGAAATTGTTTTGAAAGCTTTACTAAGGATATATTTATTTTTACTCGACTAAATTGTTTTTTTAATTCCACTTTATAATTACTGGCCATTAAATAATTTTGTAATTGTTTTTTTTATTGAATTGACAATTTTAATATATTTTGTACCTTGCTTAAAATAAACTGAAAATATTGTTTAATTTTTCTTAATTAAAGCAATGAAAAAATATTACTATCTACTTTTTTTTTATTTATGTTTTTCGTTAGTCAACCTGTTGAGGGCGCAACCCCTTGAAAAATTAAGCGCAAAAGACTATTTAGACGAACAAGATTATAATCGCGCACTTGTAGAATACCTGAAGTTATATAAAGGCAATAAAAATGATCCGGAAATTAATTTCCAAATTGGATATTGTTACTTATCTATAAATGATGACAAGTCAAAAGCAATACCCTATTTAGAGTTTGTGCTTAAAAAAGGAGGCTTTACCGATGAGTTACTTTTATATTTAGGAATGTCATACATGTACGCCTATAAATTTGATGATGCCATTAAAATTTTAAGTAATTATAAAGAAAAAGTAGGCCCCAAAAAACAGGATAAGGTAATACAATTAATTGATAATTGCGAAAGTGCGAAGTTGTTAATGAAAACACCTTTAAATGTAACTTTTGAAAATTTAGGTAAAGACATTAATTCAACCTACCCAGATTATTACCCTTTTTTAACGCAAGATCAATCAACGCTTTATTTTACAACACGAAGGGAAGGAAAGTCGCAAAAAATAAAAAGCTGGCAAGGGTATTATACTTCCGATATTTATTTTTCTAAGGTTGTTGGCGGACAATGGACTAAACCCAAAAGTGTGGGCCCCGTTATCAACAGCATTGAAGACGAACAATGTGTTTACCTTTCTCCCGATGGCAAAAAAATGATTGTTTACAAAGACAATGAAATAGACTCTGGCGATCTTTTTTATACATCTATGGCTGGTAAAAGTAAAACTTTTTCAAAACCCCTTAGCTTTCCTGATCCCGTGAATACTGTTAACCTTGAATTGGAAGCCTGTATAACAAATGATGAGAATATGATAATTATTGCAAGCGATAGGGAAGGAGGGCTTGGAGAAACAGATTTGTACCTATTTAAAAAACTCCCTAATGGTGAATGGGGAAACCCAGTTAATCTAGGGCCTAATATCAATACTAAATACAAGGAATCTTTCCCTGTTTTTGATGAAAAAAATTCAATTTTATATTTTGCTTCTAATGGACGTTTTGGCATGGGTGGTTTTGATATTTTTAAATCTAATTTCGATTTAGAAACACAATCTTTTGGCTTAGCCGAAAATATGGGGTATCCGATCAACACTCCTGAGGAAAATATGGAATTCACATTGGCAGAGAATAAACGCGATGGGTATATAGCAGCTGTTAGAAAAGAAGGCTACGGCGATCTAGATATTTATAAAGTAATATTCAATGAAATTGAAAATAAATCGTCAATAATAAAGGGTGTTATTTCAACAAGCGACACTTTGAAAAAAGGAATTGACGCAGCAGTTTTTTTATTAGAAGAAAAAACAAATATTATAATTGACTCCCTAAGCGTAAACCCCAATAGTGGAAAATATGTTTTTTCTGTTTACCCAGGGAAATATATATTGCATGTAAAAAGTCCTGGATTTGAAGAGTATAGCTGTAAAATAAATGTTTTAGATAAATCAGACTATGTATTTGAAATAGAAAAAAATATTGTTATTTTAAAAACTGGACAATCTTTGCAATTAAAACAAAATGAATTATCCAAAGAAACTAATTCCATCCCACCGAAAACAAATATAAAAAAATAATCGTGTTGGGTTTTAATATATAAGCTATTGATTTGTATCAAAAAACTATCTATTAAACGCTTCCATAGATGAAAAAAAATATTAGGCCTTTGGCCTATAGCGATGCAAAAAAAATATACAATAATAAATTACTTAATATTGCCAATAAAAAATTCTCGATTCATACGGGCTATATTTTCTAAAGAAATTTCTTTTGGGCACTCAATTTCGCAAGCGCCTGTATTACTGCAGTTACCAAAGCCTTCCTCGTCCATTTGGGCTACCATGTTTTTTGCTCGTGACTTACGCTCTACCTGCCCTTGAGGCAATAAAGCAAATTGTGAAATTTTTGCAGAAACAAATAACATTGCTGAAGAGTTTTTGCATGTTGCAACGCATGCACCACAACCTATGCAGGCAGCCGCTTCAAATGCCATGTCGGCATCTAGTTTTGGAATAGGAATATTATTTGCATCCTTTGCGTTGCCTGTATTTATTGAAATAAATCCCCCTTTTGAAATAATTCGATCAAATGCAGAGCGGTCCACGGTTAAATCTTTAATCACAGGGAATGCTGCGGCTCTGAATGGCTCCACAACAATAGTGTCGTTATTTTTAAATGACCGCATGTGCAACTGACAAGTAGTTACTCCTTTTTTGGGACCATGAGGTTGGCCGTTTATAAACATACTGCAGGAGCCACAAATCCCTTCACGGCAATCATGGTCGAAAGCGATTGGCTCTTCCCCTTTATTTATAAGCTGATTGTTTAATACATCAAACATTTCAAGAAATGACATGTCTGGGGAAATGTCGCTAACAGGGTAGCTAACCAGCTGTCCCTCTGACTTTGTGTTTTTTTGACGCCAAACTTTTAGCGTTAAGTTCATGTTTATAGCCATACTTTTTATTTGACAATTTAATTTTTTTATAAAATAATTTTTTTGTGCAAAAAAATTAAAAGGGGGCATTTAATTTTGTAAAAAGTTTCCTTGCCCTCTAATTATTATGCTTTTTGACCTTGATAATTTATTTATAACTTCTTGCACTTGGATGCACTACATCAAAAATTAATTCCTCTTTGTGTAATTCATATTTGCCATCACCCTTGTTTTCCCATGCTGAAACATAAGAGAAGTCATCATCTTTTCTTAGAGCTTCACCATCTTCTGTTTGTGATTCTTCGCGGAAATGTCCGCCGCAAGATTCCTCGCGATTCAATGCGTCCACACACATTAATTCACCCAGCTCAAGAAAATCAGCAACACGCATCGCTTTTTCTAATTCCTGATTTAATTCATCTTTACTGCCGGGAATGCGAACATCTTTCCAAAATTCTTCACGCATTTCACGAATCTCTTTTATTGCTTCGTTTAATCCTTTATGATTGCGGGCCATTCCGCATTTTTGCCACATTGTTTTTCCTAGTTTTTTGTGGAAATAATCAACAGGTTTTGTTCCTTTTATTGCAAATAATTTATTAATTTGCTCTTGCACATTTCTTTCGGCAGCTACAAATGATTCATGCTCTGTTGATATCGCTTTTACACTAATTTCTTTTGATAAATAGGCTCCTATGGTGTATGGTAGAATAAAATAACCATCTGCTAGACCCTGCATCAGAGCAGAGGCTCCAAGTCTGTTTGCTCCATGGTCAGAAAAGTTTGCCTCCCCTAAGCAATAAAGTCCCGGAACGGTTGTCATCAAATTATAATCTACCCATAATCCACCCATGGTATAATGTACAGCAGGATAAATCCTCATCGCAACTTCATACGGGTTTTCGCCTGTAATCTGCTCATACATTTCAAATAAATTGCCATACTTTTCTTCAATTGCTTTTTTTCCAAACTCCTTAAGCTGAATGTCGCTAGGATTGCTTATTCCTAGTTTTACTGCTTGGTTGTGCCCATAACGTTCGATGGCAGTTTTAAAGTCTAAAAACACTGCCATTTTTGATGTGCCTACTCCAAATCCTGCATCACATCGCTCTTTAGTTGCACGAGAAGCAACATCTCGAGGAACAAGGTTCCCAAATGCTGGATACCTGCGCTCTAAATAATAATCGCGATCTTCTTCCGGTATTTCATTCGCTTTACGCATGTCTTCTTTATTTTTTGGAACCCATATACGGCCATCATTCCTTAGGGATTCACTCATCAATGTTAATTTAGATTGATGGTCTCCAGAAACAGGAATACATGTCGGGTGAATCTGGGTGAAGCAGGGGTTGCCAAATAAAGCACCTCTTTTGTGAGCTTTCCATGCAGCAGTAACGTTACACCCCATTGCGTTGGTAGACAAATAAAACACATTGCCATAGCCCCCTGTGCACAATACAACGGCATGCCCAAAGTGGCGCTCTAGTTTTCCTGTAACCAAATCTCTTGCGATAATTCCTCGCGCTTTGCCATCAATGATCACTACCTCTAGCATTTCATGCCTAGAAAGCATTTCTATCGTCCCTAAACCAACTTGACGCTGTAATCCAGAATAAGCCCCTAATAAAAGTTGTTGGCCGGTTTGCCCAGCGGCATAAAAAGTGCGCTGAACCTGGGTTCCACCAAATGAGCGATTGCTTAACATCCCGCCATATTCACGTGCCAAGGGAACTCCCTGCGCTACACACTGGTCAATTATATTGACGCTTACCTCAGCTAAGCGATAAACATTTGCTTCTCTGGCACGATAGTCGCCACCCTTAACAGTGTCGTAAAATAAGCGATAAGTGCTGTCGCCATCATTCTGATAGTTTTTAGCAGCATTAATACCTCCCTGTGCAGCTATAGAGTGCGCCCTGCGCGGAGAATCCTGAAAACAAAATACTTTTACTTTATAACCTAGCTCCGCCAATGAAGCTGCTGCAGAAGCTCCCGCCAAGCCAGCACCTACCACAATTACTTCGAGGTTTCTTTTGTTTGAAGGGTTAACAAGTGCGATTGAAGATTTGTAATTACTCCATTTTTGTTCAAGATTTCCTTCTGGTATTTTCGAGTCTAGTTTCATAATATATTTTATTAACTTCTAAATCTCTTTTTAAAAAGAACAAATAAGAAGCAATTAGTTTAATGAATTAGTATAAGTTTTTTAAAGAGCTGTTTTATATAAGTCTTAATTTATTAACGATACATAACATTTTTATTTTATCCAACCTAAGTAAATAGAAATTGGCATTGACGCAAATACCACTGAGATTATAATTGAAAACCAAAAGCCAAATGCTTTTATTATTGGTGTGTATTTTGGGTGATTTAATCCAAGTGTTTGAAAAGCAGATTGAAAGCCATGCAATAAATGGTAGCCCAACGAAATGACACCTAAAACATAAACTATTACTAGAAGAGGGCTTTCAAAAACCTCTTTCATCTCCCCAAATAAGGTTTCTTCCCCGCTCGTTATTTCATTGGTAAAGCGGCTTACCACCCAAAAATGTTTTAAGTGTATTATTAAAAAAAGCAATAGTAAGGTGCCTAAAAGTCCCATGGAACGAGAGTACCATTTGCTGTTGCTGCCTCCATTGTTTATTGCATATTTTATTGGTCGGGCCTTATTGTTTTGTATTGTTAAAATTAATGCTTGTACAATGTGAATAATAATTCCAATAAATAGTACAATTTCCATTATTCGTATTACAGGGTTGTGCGACATAAATTCAGCACCCTCATTAAATAAAACGCCCCCATCATTAAAAAATATAAAAGAATTAAGCGTTGCATGGACTACTAAAAATGAAATCAAGAAGATCCCTGTGACACCCATTACTAGTTTTTTTCCAAGTGACGACTGAAGAAAATTTGTTGAAGTTGAACTCATAATTTAATTCTATTATTAGTTTGTGTTTATTTTTACGCAACAAATGTAATACCCTAAATTGTTTTTATCAAATAATTTCTATCATTATGCTGTAAATTAAATATTTTTGGAGATATCTGCTTCTTTAATCATAATAAAGTATTTAATATTGTTTTCTATACAAATTATTCTAAATTATCATGTTTGTAAAATTTTATTTATTTCTGTATGTGAATTTTATTTTTGAACTTTGTAACGGTTACTGCAAAAAAGAAAAATCTATACTAAACGATAATTATTTTACGAGTTAAAAAATAAAACACTATGAAGTACGCACCCATCAATGTAGCATTATTTATTGAAAATAGGATAAGGTTTGCAAAAAAATTAAAACCCAAATCTTTGGCTGTTTTTAATTCGAATGATATATTGCCTACTAGTGCAGATGGGTCTATGGCATTCATTCAAAATTCCGACTTTTTTTATCTTTCAGGAATTGATCAAGAAGAAAGTGTTTTGATAATATTTCCCGACGCACAAGAAGAATGCAATCGCGAAATGTTATTTTTAAAAGAAACCTCTCCTCATATTTCTATTTGGGAGGGACATAAATACACCAAGGAGGAGGCGACAGCCACATCTGGAATTAGAAGTGTGTTTTGGCTGAAAGATTTTTTTGTGATTTTAAATACCTTGATTTGTGAAGCAGAAAATGTATATTTAAATACTAACGAGCATTTGCGAGCAATTGTTGAAGTTCAAACACGTGACGCCCGTTTTGTTGAGTTTTGTAAAAAACGTTACCCCCTCCATAATTATTGCCGTTCAGCGCCTATTATGCATGAATTAAGACCCATTAAATCAAAAAACGAAGTTGAATTGATACAAAAAGCTTGCAATATTACCGAAAAGGGCTTTCGTAGATTACTTGGCTTTGTAAAGCCTGGTATAATGGAATACGAAATTGAGGCAGAATTGATTCATGAGTTTGTGCGAAATCGCTCCCGAGGCTTTGCTTATGGACCTATTATTGCCTGCGGAGCAAACGCATGCATTTTGCATTATAATGATAATAATAAAGAGTGTAAGGCAGGCGAAGTTATTTTGCTCGATGTGGCGGCGGAATATGGAAATTACGCAAGCGATTTAACTCGCTGTTTGCCAATAAGTGGGAAATTTACTACTCGCCAGAAAGACGTTTATAATGCCGTATTGCGAGTGATGCGAGCGGCTGTAAAAATGCTTGTCGTTGGAAACAATATTGCCAATTACCATAATGAAGTAGGTAAATTAATGGAAATAGAATTAATCGGCTTGGGATTATTAAATATAAATGATGTTGAAAAGCAGAAGCCAGGAGCACCATTGTACAAAAAGTATTTTATGCACGGAACTTCTCATTTTTTAGGCCTAGATGTGCACGATGTTGGCAACAAATATAGGCTGTTTGAAGAAGGAATGGTGTTTACCTGCGAACCAGGTATTTATATTCCAGAAGAGAATTTAGGCATTCGTTTGGAAGACGATATTTTAATTACGAACAATGGGCCAGTTAATTTAATGGCTAACATACCTATTGAGGCTGATGATATAGAGAAGATGATGGCTAATTAATAAAAACAGGTGATTTCATTTTTTAGCAGAAAACATGCTTGTGAAAACCTGCGTGAGGAATGAACAAACGCCATGCAGCGTTGCAGGTGGGGAGGAATTGTTTGTTCTTGATTTTTTGTTTCTTTTGTAGCAAGATAAAAGAAAAACACACAGTTTTTGAACCATTTAATTTGCGGATTTATTTCGAAAACTTCACTTCGTTGCTTTTGTAGTTTCGAAAATCAGGAGTTTACATTGGTAAATGACTGGTTTTTAAAACAAGAATAACGAAGACCCGAGTGAAACGAACTCAGGAATACCTTTAAAAATAATATATTTAGGAGTAAATTGGACATTACAGACAGACGACTCTAATTAACAATTACCCTCATTAATGCTTTTTGAATAAGTTTTTTATAGGGCCTAGTTTTTTAATCTGCTTCGCTTCATAATATATTTAACTTGTTTGGATATGGATTGTCTCCTTATTTAACATCCCTTCATATATTTTCAATTTTAAGCCCATCAAAAGCGAGCTCAATATTATTTGGCAATTCCCTCTGAACATCTTCATGTAAGCCAAGTTGGTGGCTAATGTGAGTGAAATAGGCTTTGTCCGGATTTATTTCCTGTACAAGCTCAATTGCTTGCTCCAAAGTATAATGTGAAATATGGGGCTCTCTGCGTAAGGCATTTAAAACAAGTATTTTAGTTCCCTTTATTTTTTCTTTTTCTTCTTCCGAAATGTAGTTAGCATCTGTAATATAAGTAAAGTCCTTTATTCTAAATCCAAATACAGGTAATTTATAATGGATTACTTCTATGGGCAAAAAAGAAACACCCTCTATTTCAGTAAGTTTGTTTTCCAATAAATGTAAATTAATTTCGGGTACCCCAGGATATTTAAAATCACTAAAAATATAGGCAAACTCCCTTTTAATAGCTTCCTGAACTCGTTTCGAAGCGAACACCTCCATTTTTTTTTTGTTGATAAAGTTAAACGCCCTTATATCATCAAAGCCTGCTGTATGATCTTTGTGCTCATGTGTGAAAAGTATGGCATCCAGTTTTTTAATATCTTCCCGTAACATTTGCTGCCGAAAATCCGGTCCGGTGTCTATCACAAAATTTTTTCCGTTTTCTTCAATAAATATAGATGAACGCAGGCGTTTATCCTTAGCATCCGCAGACTTACAAACTAAACAATCGCAAGAAATAAGAGGCACTCCTTGCGAGGTGCCAGTGCCTAAAAAAGTGATTTTCACAATATGTTTAAAATTAAAAGTTAAAAAAATTACCTTATCAAAAAACTAACCCGATCTTAATTATTCCCAAAGGTTTAATTGCTGCAATTTATGAATTAAAAAGAAATTCTATGGCTGTAAATTTTAAATTGATACAGTATTAGATTATTTATGCCAATTTATTTTATTCATAATATTTTTAGCATAGCCCCCAAAATTCAACTTTTTTGTTAGTTATTAAGTTTTTTTTTAGTTTTTAGTTTATATTTCCCCCCTTTCAATTGAATACCTTTCGCTGGTCTTGTTTTTTGTTTTTCATTGTTTTTAATCATTTCAATAAAAATTATTAAAAATTTGAAACCAAATTGGTTTTCGTGCGTATAAATACTATGTTTGTCGAAAAAATCATCGCATTTGTTTTTTAAAATGAAAATAAAGGGACGCAGATATAATTTTAAAGCTAAACATTTGAATGGCTTTTAGAGAAAAAAGTTCTTAGGTTTAGTCTTTTTTAAAAAATATTTATAATTTTCATTTTTTAATTATGGATAAAAACAAATTGATTTATATGCTGTTTTATCGTTTTTAAAAAGTTTATTAACAATAACTTGCTAATAATTAATATGTTTTAGTCGTTTTTCAATTAAATATTATAGTTTTTTTGTAAAATACTTTCTATAACACTTTTAAAAAACATTTTCTTAGTTTATTGTTTTACTTGAGAGTGTAAAAGAAAATGCAAATAATAAATCTTATATTTGTAAAATGAAAAAAGGTTGTTAAGAGTACACTATTCTGAATATTAATTATAAATAATATTTTAGCGACTTTTTGCTTCATTGTTTTATTGACTATTTATTGGAGTGATATAAAAAAAACAAGGCTATTTAATAGTTTTTAATAGACTAAATACTAAAAAGTTTAACTGTTCTTAATTTATATGTTTTGCTAGCACTCAGTTAATAAAATAAATTTAACTAAAAACCTATGTTATGGAAATGCAAATTATAAAAAAAATAAAAATTTCCCCTATTAGGAATTTTATTTCTTATTCTCTACTTTTTGCTTTGGTATTGCTTTTAAACATAAATGTTTATTGCGATAGCGTAAATGCTGAAACCCCCGCTATTAAAGGCCAAGAAACCAGTGCTAGCGACACAAATTTTTCGCAACAAACATGGAATGGTTCCGAATGGGTAAATTCTGTTGTAGAAAATGATTCAAAGGCTATTGAAGAAGCTCTAAAAGATGCCGCACGTAAAACTAAGTTGAGTTATATTTTTATGGCCCTTGGTATTATCATTGTTTTGGGACTTGCTTGGTTTACCCAATCTAAATCATCTAAGTCAGACGATAATAAAGGTGTCAAAAAAGCACCTCCCGTAAAAACGAGTAGTACCAGCAGCCCAAACAAAAAATATGGGCCTGGTAAGCCTCGAAGATAGTTAATAACAATAATTACAGATCTCAAATAGCTTTAATTTTGTAAAAACTTTACAACAATTTTTTTAAATAAAAGTTATTTAATTTTAAAGCCCTTCTATGTTTTTTAATCCATTATTGAAAAACAATGTCTAAACACTCCATAATTACTCTTTTTGCACCATTTAATGTTTCTAAGCTATGTGCTTCAGAAATAAAGCCTACTTCGTAGCCCGATGGTCCTAAATAAACACCCCTTTCCAGCAACTCTTTGTGTAAAACTTTAAAATTATTCATGCTTTCCGATATTATTTCTTCTGAAGTTTCAATGCTTAATGCATCTGTGAAGGCAAACCAAAAAATAGAACCAATAGAAAAAACTCTAAAACAATAACGATTAAGTTTTGCATAATCATTCAGCGAATTTACAAAAGATGAAGTTTTAGCTTCTAATTCGGTGTAAAAATTTGGTTTTAAACATTCTGTAAGCTGCGCAATGCCAGCGGAAATAGCCAAAGGATTACCGCTTAATGTGCCGGCTTGGTAAACGCTCCCTTCTGGCGAAATATGGTTCATAAGTTCAGAACTAGCACCATACATACCTACAGGCAGCCCCCCTCCTATTATTTTTCCATAGGTGATAATATCCGGATGAACGTTATAATAGCCAGCAGCACCATTAAATCCAATTCGAAAACCGCTTATTACTTCATCAAATATCAATAAGGCTTTGTTTTCGGTGCATATATCTCGAAGAAATTGCAAATACTCCTTTCTTTGTAACAACAATCCATTGTTTGCTGGTATAGGTTCAATTATAATACAGGCTATTTGATCTTTAAAATCAATAAAAGCTTGTTTAACAGCTTTTTCATTATTTAATGAAACAACTATTGTTTCGTTAACAAAACTTAATGGTACCCCTGCCGATGAAGAATTTCCAAATGTAACCAAGCCCGAGCCGGCCTTTACTAATAAGGAATCGCTGTGTCCGTGATAACAACCTTCAAATTTTAAAATTTTATCCCGTTTTGTATATCCTCTTGCCAATCGTATAGCGCTCATAACCGCTTCGGTACCGGAACTTACAAATCGCATTTTTTGTATGTATTTGTTGTTTTTCAGAATTAATGAAGCAAGTTCATTTTCTAGGGCTGTGGGCGCGCCAAAAGTACAGCCCTTTTCTGCTGCTTTTTTTATCGCATCAATAACCCGATCATTTGCATGGCCCAATATTAAAGGGCCCCAAGAGCAACAGAAATCTACAAATTCGTTTCCGTCGGCATCCCAAATTTGAGAACCTTTCCCCCTTTCAATAAATAAAGGGCTCCCCCCAACCGACCTAAATGCGCGTACAGGAGAATTTACTCCTCCGGGAAAATATGTTCTTGCTTTTTCATATAGCACTTCTGATTTTTCTCTTTTCATTTATAGGGGTTTGTATAAAATTAAAATTAATTTATTAAATAGAAAAGGCAGCTTTCCCTTTCGTTATTTTTATATTTCGGATTTATTCGATTGCAAATATATATCTTTGGATTTAAATTATGCTAGCTAGTTTTCAGCGTTTTAATTATTGAAATGCCAGGCTATTTGATTGTATAAAATTAATTAACTTTTTGTATTTTCTTTAGGTTTTAATTTTATATGCCGAAAAAAATTATTAATCAACGAACTTTTGAAAATTAATTTTAAAAAATATTCAAGAAAAACACATAGATATGGCTTACCAAAACACACTTGAATACGCATCAAATAAAGACGCTACAGACCCCCTTATAAGTTGGAGAGATAAGTTTTATTTCCCAATGATGAACAATAAAAAAGTAATATATTTTACTGGAAATTCATTGGGATTACAGCCAAAAACAACCCAGAATTATATAATAAACGAATTAGAAGATTGGGCAACTTTTGGGGTGGAGGGACACTTACATGCCCGAAAGCCCTGGATTTCTTACCATGAGCAATTTGCAGCACCCGTTTCTAAAATTGTTGGTGCAAATCCTAATGAAATAGTTATAATGAATCAACTTACAGTTAACTTAAATTTGTTGCTGGTAAGTTTTTATAGGCCTACTAAAAATCGATATAAAATTTTATGTGAAGCAAAAGCTTTCCCTTCCGATCAATATGCAATAGCGTCTCAAGTTAAATTTCATGGCTTTAATCCTGAAGACGCAATAATTGAAGTAGCTCCTCGCGATGGAGAGCATTGTATTCATAACGAGGATATAATTGAAGCGATAGAAAAAAATAAAAATTCTATTGCTCTTATTATGATTGGCGGTGTAAATTATTATACCGGACAAGTTTTTAATATGAAAGCGATTACCGAGGCGGGACAAAAGGCTGGCGCTGTCGTTGGGTTTGATCTTGCACACGCTGCGGGTAATGTGAAGTTGCAATTGCATGATTGGAATGTTGACTTCGCATGTTGGTGTACCTATAAATATTTAAATTCAGGACCAGGCAGTGTTGGAGGGGTGTTTATTCACGAAAAAAATTTAAACAACCCAGATATTCCGCGTTTCGCTGGATGGTGGGGCCACAATAAAGCTACGCGTTTTAAAATGGAAAAAGAGTTTATGCCATTGGAAACTGCCGAAGCTTGGCAAATGAGTAACGCTCCAGTACTATCTATGGCTGCACACAGGGCATCCATTGATATTTTTGAAGAGGTCGGTATGGATGCTTTAGTTTTGAAGGCAGAAAAACTAACAGGCTATTTAGAATTTATTATTGATGATATCAATAAGGTGCTTTTAAGGGATAAAAGTAGCCGTGAAACAGATACCTTTAAAAAAGAAACAAAAGATGGACTATTGGAAATTATAACACCGCGTGATAAAAATCAACGTGCTTGTCAAATTTCAATACTTGCACACGGAAGAGGGAAAGAATTATTTGATAAGCTAACCAGCGAGGGAGTAATTGCCGATTGGAGGGAGCCTAATGTAATTCGTTGCGCACCGGTGCCTCTTTATAATTCTTTTGAGGATGTTTATAGATTTGGGATAATTTTAAAAAGTATACTACTGCCAAATGATGGTGTTTAGGGGCAAGCCCCCAGCTCCTTAATTTTATTAAGCAATTAATCTTTTTAACCTATGATAAACTTCATTACTGAAAAAACAAAATTCAACATAAAAAATAAAAGACTGTTGAAAATATGGATCAGTAATATAATTGGAAAAAAAAACAGAAAAATTGCTGAGGTTACAATTGTTTTTTGTGACGATAATTATTTGTTATCCTTGAATAAGCAATATTTAAATCACGATACTTATACCGATATTATTACTTTTGATTATTATAAAGGAGATAAAGAAAGACCAGTTTGCGGAGATGTTTTTATTAGCATTGAGCGCGTTAAAGAAAACGCCTCAAAATATTCCAAAACTTTTGAAAATGAACTGCATCGAGTAATTATCCATGGAATATTACACCTGTTAGGCTATACCGACAAATCTATTGCCTCAAAAAAAGAAATGACAAAGCAAGAAAACGCTTGCCTTAGAATCTTGGAAAAAAATTTTAAACCGCTATAGAAAATACAGGAAATTTTACAAGGATAAATTAATTATATATAGTTTTTTTACTGAAGGAGGATTTTTTTATTTACTAGAAAAATAACTAAAAACACTTTAAAATAGCTATCAATAAAGGGTTTTTGTTTTTTTAAGGAAATCTGAGAGGGCTCTTCTAAACGACAAATAAAAAATTTAGTGGCCAACACAAATGTTTAATAACAGCCAACTTAGCGTGGAGGGATTCAAATAATAAATTTGCTAAAAGCAAAAAACATAAATTTTGCTAGTTAAATGCTTCGAAAAAGATAGTACTTTTGAATTATTAAAATAAATGGCTACCCTAATAAGGAGTGCATGTTTAACTTTAATTTATTATCTCTCTGATTGTCCGAAGAAGGCTAAAAAAAAATTAAAATGCAGAATAAGAGTAAGGTGATCTTATTTATTTTTTTTCTTGGGTATGGGATCGAAGCTTTCTATGCTCAGGGGCAAGGTAATATTTGGTATTTTGGCGATCATGCAGGATTGGATTTTAATACGAATCCTCCAACTCCATTACTAGATGGGCAGGTAAATACCAGTGAGGGTTGCGCCAGTATTGCTGATCCTTTTGGGAACTTGCTGTTTTATACTGATGGAATTAAAGTATGGGATCGCTTACATAACCAAATGCCTAACGGATTTGGATTGCTTGGCGACCCTTCTTCTGCCCAGTCAGGCGTGATTATTCCTATGCCCGGCAATGATTCTATTTATTACCTGTTTACCACACCGGACTACTTAAGCTCTTCTATTGGATTCAGGTATACTCTTGTTAATATGAACTTGAATGGTGGCCTGGGAGACATAGCCCCGGCCAATAAAAACATTTTGCTCTTTAGCCCCTCTTCTGAAAAATTAGCAGCCAGTTTTCATTGCAACAAAAAAGACATATGGGTAGTGGGAAGAAGCAATCAGAATTTTTACAGTTATTTGATTACGGCCACAGGTATTTCAGCAACACCTACCATTACTTCCGGTATTACCAGTTCTTCTTACCCTTATCCCTACGGCATGAAAAGTTCGCCAAATGGAAAAAAAATTGCAGCCAATTATTTTACAGCAAATCTTACGGAACTATATGATTTTGACATAATCACCGGCCTGTTGTCCAATCCGGTTATATTATCTCATGCAAGTTATGATTATGGATCGGAGTTTTCACCCGATGGCACTAAGTTATATATTTCGCTGATTTCAACAAAAGAAATTTATCAATATGATCTTACAGCAACTAATATAAATGCCAGCGCAATATTGGTTGGAACTGTTGGTGGTTCAAATGCCGGTATGCCTCAATTAGGTTCCGATGGAAAAGTTTATGTTGCAGAATATAATTCTGGTGCCGTGGCTATAATTAATAACCCTAATGCATTGGGGCTAGCCTGCAATTTGCAACCTGGGGCATTAAACCTGGGAGGAGGAATCTCTAAATTTGGATTTCCTACGATGATTAGCAGTTTTTTTTCTCCGCCGGTTAAAATAATTGCATTGGATACAACATGTTTTTCTTCCCTATTAAATTTTAGTTTAATTAATGTATCGGATGAAGATTCTGTACATTGGACTTTTGACGACCCCTCAACAGGTGTTTTCAATAACGATACTGGTTTGTCTGTCAACCACATGTATAGCGCTTCGGGAAACTTTAATGTACAAGCCATCGTTTATTATCCTTGCCATGCAGATACCATGCACGATAATATTTACATAGCGCCTTTACCAGCAGCTATTTTTAGCTCTGCGAATTCCTGCGAACCGGCCCCCGTTATTTTTTATGACACATCTTATATTTCATCTGGAAGTTTAACATGGAGTTGGGATTTTGGGGATGGCTCCACTAACTCTAATATTCCAAGTCCTTCACACAACTATAATGCTGTAGGAAATTATCCCGTTACACTTATCGTTACAAGCGAAGCAGGCTGTAAAGATACTATGAGCCAAATCGCAAATGTAAACCCTCTGCCTGTTGCTAATCTGAACGGGAACAATGCTTGTTTAAATAAGCTCACCACATTTTCGGATCTATCCATAGCAAATAATACACTCATTGCTTGGAATTGGAATTTTGGTGATGGAGATTCCTCCGCCTTACAAAATACTAGCCATACATATGCAAACTTCGGTTCTTATTCGGTTAGCTTAACCATAATAAATAATTTTGGCTGCAAGGATACAAATACAACTACAGTAATAGTTCATCCTTTACCTTCATCAAATTTCAGTTCTATCCCTGAATGTTTTCATGACAGCACCTGTTTTTCTGATTTATCATCTATCCCCTCCGGTAATATTACAGGCTGGAGTTGGAACTTTTCCGATGCCCCTTCAGGGATTAATAATAACTCACCTCTTCAGAATCCCTGTCATGTATTTAGCAGTTTTGGGTTATATAACGCCATACTTACTGTGACTTCAGACAGTTCTTGCCAAAGCGCTGTTCAGCTTCCTGTTATTGTTTATCAGCTTCCTTTGGCAGGATTTACAAGCAGTAATTCTTGTTTTAATATTCCTTCTGTATTTACAGACGCTTCAACCCTCATTGGCGGAATAGATACAATTATTAACTGGAATTGGAATTTCGCTGATGGTTCTATTACTTCTAATGTTGAAAGTCCTTCACACAATTATATCGCTCCGGGGAATTATCCTGTTGTACTTATTGTTACAACTAATAACGGCTGCAAGGATACTGTCAATCATACTGTAATTATTTATAGCAATCCTGTTGTAGATTTTAATTACCCCGATAGCGGTTGTGCTCCCGTATGCACACAATTTGTTGATCTCTCGCAAACTTTAAGTGGAAACATTACTAACTGGGATTGGGGTTTTTCTGGCGGAAACCCTTCTCAATCGACTTCTTCAAACCCTTTTGTTTGTTGGGATAATCCAGGGATTTACGATGTTCATTTAATTGTAACGACAAATTATTCCTGTAAAGACACTTTGGTCATGTCCAACTATATTAACGTATTCTCTTTACCTGACGCGGATTTCTGTGTTACCACTTCTCAAAATAGCATCAACACACCTTATGTCTCTTTTTGTGATTTATGGTCTCCTGATGTAGTGAGCTGGGTGTGGGATTTTGGCGACAATTCGTCTTTCGATACTATAAGCAGAAGCCCTTCTCATGATTATTCTGCTAAAGTTTCAAATAATGAATTCTATTCCAACAATGTGTGTTTATATGTTCAGAATAATCATGGCTGTATAGATTCTATATGTAAAATAGTTGAGTTTTTTCCCGAGTTTTCTTTCTTTATGCCTAATGCCTTGACGCCAAATGATGATAATAATAACGATCTTTTTTTTGGAAAAGGTATAGGAGTTAAAGAATACAATATCTCCTTATTCGATCGTTTTGGGAATCTTGTTTGGTCGTGTAGTTGCCAAGGCAAGAATACAGATTGGGACAATATGGGACAAGACGGGATGCCTTCAGCCTGCAAGTGGGACGGGAGTCTTCAGCGTAATAAAAACACTGAAACAGTTCAGAGAGATGTTTATGTATGGAAGGTTAAGCTTACTGATATTTTTGATAAAATACATAATTATATTGGAAACGTGACGGTGGTTAAATAAAAAAAAATTGTTGCTACCTTTAACCGACTTATGCTATTGGCCTAGTTTTGCAACTGATGTTTACTGAGTTATTACTATAAAACAGATTTAGATAAATCATATCTATTTAAAGGGTAAATTTATTTTTGAAAATATTAATTTATGCTCAATCGCTCCAACTTACTAATAAAAATTCGCCCGGTTATTGAGGTGTTCACTGAAAATTCAACAATTTTCGAATCCTTTCAAAGTACTACGCTACGTCCCATTTTAAAGCTACAAAACGAAATATTGATAAACTTGTTTTGTTTTTATTTAATAGAAAACAAAATAAAATTAGCTCTACAAAGTGATGAAAAACAGGGTGAAACAATACATGCTATTTTGAAAAAAAATATGCCGTTTAAAAACCTTTCAATTGGCTTAGTTGTTGGCCATTTTACAGAGCAGGAATTACTGTTTTATAATTCAAATAAAAGCGAAGTAAATAAACGAATTGTAGAACTTGTTATTAAACGGTTATCAGATCAAAAAGAAAAACTGTATTGATTTATTTAACTACTTTTTGAAAACAGAATCTGGAATCCCTTTGTTTATCTGATAATTTGTAAGTGTAATTAAAATCTGCCCTTTCTTTTTTTCTTTGGATTTATCTTCTTCTTTGGCTTCATTATTAATATCAGCAGCTACACTTTTAGGTATTTTAAATTTTTTAATGTCAACCGTAAACAATAATTTATCCGGCAATCCATAAGCCTTTTGAGCTCCATAGGTATAGTCTGTTAAAATAGTACCACTCGATTTTGTAGTTAGTGCCGATTTTAAAATTACACTTTCTTTTTCATCTATCCAGAGCTTGGCAAGTATTAAGTCACTGGTATCTGTAATTGGAATAATATTGATAATAAAGGCTTGCGAAGCACCCAACATTTCTTTCCCTTGAATCATGGTAGTAATTGAGTTGGTATCAGATAACATTTTTGATGCTTGATCAAAACCTTGTCGAGGAACAATAGCAATGCTTTTAGAAACTACTTTAAATTTATCTTTTTGTTTTGAATATATTTTAGCGTCAACTGGCAACATCCTTATAAAAGGCATGTCTACTTTTATGCGCACATCAACGGAATAATCTTTTGCTTTTTGTTGCTTTGTATATACGCCATTTAAAATAGCGTTTGCGTTTTGTTGCGCAACAATTTGAGATGGCAGAAAAGTTAAAAGAAATAAAAAAATAACAACGGATCGGATTCTTAAAAAGCCTGAAACAATTACTT
This sequence comes from Chitinophaga pinensis, assembly GCA_945865315.1. GTDB lineage: Bacteria > Bacteroidota > Bacteroidia > 2-12-FULL-35-15 > 2-12-FULL-35-15 > 2-12-FULL-35-15. The sequence continues at coordinate 44,368 of CAMBDK010000012.1, forward strand.
TATATGCATTTCCACCAATCATGATAAAATATCCTTTCTATTAAATTTATAAACAGCAACAGATAATAACCCAACAATATGAACCAATAAAATTGCTACCGATTCAATTATTTTTTTTATAGGCAATGGGTCTTCAAAAAAGTTGCGCCACGATACCATGTGCGTTGTAAATAAAAAGGGTTGAACTCTATTTAATGAAGGAATATCTAATGTCCCAATAATTGTAAACAATATAATTATGGCCATAGTAGTAACAATAGGCCCAATAGAATTTTCTGAAAAGCATGACAGGGTCAGTGATAGTGTTGAAATCATTACCATTGACAAATAAGCCACTGCAAAGCCACAAACAAAGCGCCATGCCAAATCTTGCTGTTGAATAATAATTAATCCATCGCTATTCAAAACCATTAAATCGCCAACCCCAAAAATCCATTTGCCTACAATTAAGGCTAAAAAAGCCATCCACAAAAGTATTACCAACGTATACGCGCAACCGGCAAGGTATTTAGAAAACAAAATGCTTGTGCGCGAAATGGGTTTCGTTAATAATAAACGTATGGTGCCCATCGCACCCTCTCCCGAAACTAAATCGCCTGTAACTAATGCTATCAATAAGGGAACATGAATAATTAACATTTGTAAAATGATAAATGCAATTAAATTTCCATTTAAAATGGCACCTTCAAAAGCTAGCGATTGCTCAAATGGTGCAGTAACAAAAGATATAATGCTTAACCCATCAGCTTTCATTGCAAACAATATAATTACAATAATAAGCGTAATAGCTCCAATACCTATATAGCTGCGTGGTTTAGCCGAAATTTTTACAAATTCGTTATAAGTACTTTTCCAAAACATTATGCGTTTATTAATTTTAAAAAATAATCTTCTAATTTTCGTTTTGCTTCAATTGAAAAAACCTTTACATCGTTATCACAAAATAATTTATTGATAAATGGGATTCTTTCTTGCGAAATATGAAGCAATAAATTTGTGTTTTCAACCTTGTCAATCACATCGTTCATATACGCATTTTCTAGCAGCAACATGGCTTTAGCTATATTATCTACAGAAAAAGACACTATTAATTCCTGTGCGTTTAACAATTCCTTTACCGAGCCTTGCACAATTGTTTTTCCTTTATTGATAATAACCATCCTGTTGGCAATCAATTCTATTTCAGAAAGTATGTGTGATGAAAGTAAAATGGTTTTGTTTTGCTCGTTTTTTAATTGTAAAATCAAATTACGAATATCAATAATGCCCTGTGGATCAAGCCCTGTAGTTGGTTCATCCAAAATAATTAATTCAGGATTATGAATTAAGGTTTGTGCTATACCCAACCGCTGCTTCATGCCGTGCGAAAAGCTGCTTAGTTTATCTTTTTCGCGGCCTTTTAACCCAACAAATTCAATAATTTCGTGTACTTTTCTTTTGGTAACAGCAACACCCGATAAGCGAGCAAATAGTTCAATGTTTTTTTCGGCCGAAAGGTATTTGTAAAAATCAGGTTTTTCTACAATACAGCCTATTTTACCTAGTATGTAATTTCGGTTTGTTAGTAAATCTTTTCCAAACAATTTTATCTCGCCATTTGTCGGACGTATTAATGATAGCATGGTTCTGATGGTAGTGCTTTTACCTGCACCATTAGGGCCTAAAAATCCAAATACATCACCTCGATATACATCAAAACTAACATCAGTAACCGCTTTAAATTTTCCGAAATTTTTTTCGAGATGTTTTATTTCAACTATTTTTTCGTTGGCGTTTTTCATAAAAGTTGAGGGTATTAAAACGAAGGTAGCGCTTAATCGATAATCTTTATTGGATTTTAATTTTTTTGTCGATATTATAACAAAAACAGTCAAATTAGATGTTGCGTTTCCTGTTTTTCAAATTGTGGTTATGTCAAACATATTTATAGATTTTTATAAATTATACCAGCCTGTGAAACATTTGTAAAACGATAAAAAAGTATAGTCTCGCTTGCGAATCTAGTCGTATCACAAAGTATCGTTTACCTATTGTTGGTCGAATATTATTCGTATCTTTGCGTATCACTAAGTGTCAAAAAAATAAAAATGGATAATACAATTCACACATTTTCATTAGCCCTTAACTTCAAACTAATGAATGAA
>CAMBDK010000013.1 GCA_945865315.1 Chitinophaga pinensis
CATGAAACAGCCCGTGCAATGATGCAGCTGGAGCAAGAAAAAAACGCTAATATATTGGCTCAAACTTTAGAATTAAAAAAAACACTCAATAAAATAAACCTCTATCAACAAACAGATACAGCTTCCCTTGGAAATATCATAATTACTAACAAAGAAAAATTTTATATCTCCATAAGTGCTGGGAAAATAACATTTGACAATGAAATTTATTATGCCATCTCCCCCCTTTCACCCATAGCGCTTAAGCTAATGGGCTTAAAAGCAAATCAAGAATTTATTTATAATGAAAAGTTGTATTTAATATTGCAAATTTTATAGTTAAAAGAAGCTGAGGGTGTAAATTTAACAGTGCTTTTTTTGATTTCTAAAACCAAAATTACGCTCCATTATATAAATCAAAAGAATTTTTTAGAAGTGAAAGGCATTTATTTGATGCCCCCTTTTAAAAACTTTCCTAGTGTTATCAAAGATATTCCGGATATTTTACATTTTCAATGCGAACCATGGAAACATAAGAAATTTTGGATGCCCGCCTCTAATGATCTGGTTTGCAAATCCCGACCAGCAGGAAAATCACATAAAACTAAAAAAACATGCCATAAGCATGTTTTTTTAGCAATCGAAAAATATATTTTTCGAACTAGATAACTTTTACACTTGAAGCATTTAAACCTTTAGGGCCACTTTCTACTTCAAATTGTACTTTATCGTTTTCACGAATCTCATCAAGAAGACCTGAAGAGTGAACAAAGATGTCTTTTTCACCTGATTCAGGTGTGATGAAACCAAATCCTTTTGTTTCATTAAAAAATTTTACTGTACCTTTTTGCATGTTGTTTATTTATTTATTATAGAACAAATATACAAAAAAAATATTAACTAGCAATTTTTTTAAAAAATCTTACCATTTATTTTCATAAATAATATTCAAGTATTTAAAAATCAATACTTTAAAATTTAAATTAAAACAAGCATTTATTGAAAAAAAAAAATAAAAGGGAAAACGTAGTAAAAAACAGTAGCCCATCGACAGAAAAAATATTTTATTGGGTTTTAAACTCGCTGTTTTTACATTCTTAATTCAACAGCTACTATCCTTAATGCCCTATTATGAGGCAGTATTAGCTTGTTTATTAATTGTAATTGAATAATTTTGTTCGGCTTAATATTTGAAAATTGTATGCTGAAAAATCTATTTAACTATCACTTTCATGAAATTTCGACCATAATTTGTTTCTAATTTCGCAATATAAATGCCGCTTGCCAATTGCATATTTTCGAAATTTATTATTTCAACATGTTTTCCTGCATTTTGATTTGGTCTTTGGAATATAATATTTTCTTTGCCAAGCATATCCGTAAATGTAATAGTAACCTTTGAACCTGAATTTAATTGGTAAGAGAATATCGCCTTATTAATCATAGGGTTAGGAAAAATAGATAATTTATCTGCCGCCTCTTGATCGTTTATAGAAGTAATTTCTACCATTTGTCCATTACTTGAAAAAATGGGAGATAGCAGTCCTGCTCCATTTTCAGCCTTTACCGAATAATAATAATTTTGTCCGACAACAGAACTTAAATTGGTATCGGTTGCCGTCAGATTAAACCAATTATCCGTAAAATTTAAAATATCGGAAGACCCTGGCGATGTTCCTATAGCATACCAATACCTTGAAATAGCGGAGTTATTATCTGATGAGGCTGTCCAGTTGGCGGAAAGTGTAGTTAAGGAAGAAGTAGTGTTAATATCGGCTCCTGTGCCATCATTTATGCTATTGCCACCAGATGGCGGAGTCCAGTCAACATTTATATTTTGATAAAAAACAGATGATAAGTTTCCTGCCGAATCAGCGCAAATAGATTTAATTTTTCCGGAAAAGGTTGTAGGATTTGGATTTTGATACCGTATATCATTTGTATTTGCTGATCCAACAGAAATTGCAGCTGAAGTAGCAGCACGCGAGCGGTAAACATTCAAATCATTTATTTCAAAATTTGAGTTTCCACTACGAAAAGAAATTGCATTTCCGCTAGCAAGCGGACTGGAGTCAGTCCATGAAGTTATAAATTTATTATCTCTATAAATGCTTATTTTACCAGTAATACGATCATAAATTATTTTATAATCATACCATTGCCCTGCAATGGTAGTAAAGGGGATATTTAATACAGAGGAGCTAAATGCGTTATTTACAACTTTAAAAATTTGCAATTCCGAATCATCCACACGAAACCAAACAAAATAAGAATTACCACGATTAGATTGCGAGGCATTGTCACAAAAGAAATGAAAACCTGCCCGTTTATTAGTTCCTATTCCACTTATTTTACCATAAAAATTATATAAATATCTATTTGATAAAGATTGATTGAGTGAAGCATAAATATTAGTATTGCTTGAATCTTGGTTAGATTGGGATAAAGCAGCGCCATTAATAGCCCATGTACCATTTGCATTTGTCCATTCGGGATGTATTGCATTATCAAAATTATCTTTAAAAAAACCATTATTACTATTAGCACGCCATTCGGCTCCATCGTAATCAATTACTTGATAATAGCTCTTTTCTAAACCGCTACCACCAGTTTCGTCAGTATCCGTAAAATTTGCTGTAAAATTGTTAGTTTCCCAAGTGTTAGTATTCGTTACAGCGGTAGTGGGAGGTATGCTATCCATATTGGGAGCAGGCAATGCATTGCTGGTCCAGTTAGCTGCCCATCCTGCAGCAGTTATATTGCAGTCGGAACGGAATTCTAATAATAAGGAACCTCCGGTCGAAACAATTGTACCGGGACTTGTTGTACCTGAAAAATCTCCAATAAGAGGAGATGAGGTAGTAGGTCCATCATAAATTAATAAATAATCCCATCCTAACTCAGTATTAAACGAAGTGAAATTAAGTATTATAGAAGTGGCTCCAGAAGGTTGAATTAATTTTAAACTTCTTTCGTCATCTGCATAACTGCCTCCACTCCCACCACTATCATAAGTACTACCTGTAACGCCTGTTACTGAAGTGATTATAGGATTATTATTGATAAGCAAATAATACTTCGCCCAATTCCAATTAGGTCCCGGATCGGTATGCGACTGTCCGGTAAACATTTGATGGCCTTTAATTTTTGTACAATCTCCAATTCCACAAGAACTAGCACCACCGGAACATCCAGGCCCATAATAGGTCCTTTTGGGATTTATGCCATAACCGCTATTACAAATATCTCTTACTAAATCAGAAGACTTTGTATACATAGCATTGGTATACCAACTGGATTGATTGATATAACCTTCATGTTCAATACCAATGGTATAGGGATTTTCATTACCTACATGCCACCCTTTGGAGGCTTCAAGCACCATTTGAGTTACTTGTCCGTCACTGGAGCGCACAACATAATGAGCCGAAACACTTGCTGAACAATTTTGAAACCAGGAAATACACCCAGCATAACTTCCTTGCACAGTATGAATTGTAACTGCCGATATAGCTGTTCCACCGCGTGAGCTATAGTTACATGAAGCGGCAGCATTCCAAATTGCCGGACCATAATCACTTGTTTGCATTGATTTACTCTGAAATTGCAGTCCGCTTTTACTATAAACCTTTTCATCTGTTACCCTTACGCTTGGCGAACTTAATATTTCATAATTATTAGCACCAAATATTTTAATGAAATCAATTTCATAATTAGGAAAGTTATACTGTTGCTGGTATGTTAGCGAATTTAAAAAATTAAAATAAGCATATATCTGCTGGTTCAAGGCATAAACCTGACCATCTGTTTGATGCGGAAGTTCACTTAAATTTATCAAGATTGGAATTTGATCTTGTATGTTACTACTTTTAATATTCAAAGATTTTTTTACAGCTATAAACGCATCGGCATAAGCCAATATATTTTTTTCAGGATCATTGATAATTTCATTAATTGTATACCCCGATAGTTTCGAAATATAAACAAGATTATTAGCAAAATAATTTTGTCCATCAAGTGTTAAACCCATTACTCCGTATACATTAGGTAAACCAGTACAACTTTCCGATTGCAAGGAGGCATGCTCAATATGAGTAAAATGGGTATTAGAAAATGCAACGGCTTCTAGAACTCCTAATGGTATTTCGGGATGACTTTTATAGGCTTTATTAAAAAGGTCAGAATAATTATTTACAATAATTTGATCACTGTCAATATTTTTTGCTGAACCTTGATAAAAATTAAGTATCAGTAAAAAAACAATTAAATTTTTTTTCATCTATGGTTATATTTTAGATAGCATATTCTTTAACAAATATACTATTTTTTTTATTTTAAAACACCTCAAAGACAATCAAATTAAAGGCTTATCAATAATTATTATTTCATCTTAATTATTTTTATTGTCTATTTATATGTGGCACATTATTTATTAGATGTTGCCTAATATTAAATTAGACTTTATACAAGGTATAATTTACGAGCACCAATGGGATGAATAAATAACAGAAGTTTAAAAAGGAATAATTTTTCAATCATAAAAAAAGGCTATCAACAATTTTGTTGATAGCCTTTTCAATAAAATAAAATAAATAAAACTATCCTTCAGTTTGTGTTTCAGCTGCAGCACTTTCTGGTGCAGCATTTTCTTCTGCAACTGCTTCTACAGGAGGAGGAGTATTTTTAGCAACAACTTTAGCAGCAGTAGCTTCTTTGGAAGCAACTTCGGCAGTAAATCTTTTTTTATTTTCGTCTTTTTTAACAGTATCTAATCTTGTTATTTTACCTGTTATTTTGCTTTCTTTTTCTGCTTCCCATTTAGCATATTTAGCATCCGCTTGTTCTGCAGTAAGAGCACCTTTGGTAATCCCACCCTTTAAGTGATTTCTATACATTACACCTTTGTATGAAAGAATAGCACGGCAAGTATCGGTAGGCTGTGCACCATTTTCTAACCAATTTAAGGCTTTTTCATTATCCAAAACAATTGTTGCTGGATTTGTAGTTGGGTTGTACGTGCCAATTTTCTCAATAAACTTTCCGTCTCGAGGTGCACGACCATCCGCAATTACAATGTGGTAAAAAGCACTTGCTTTTTTTCCATGACGCTGTAATCTAATTTTTACTGGCATTTTTTTTATGTATTAAAGTTAATAATTAATTCCCAAAAATTTAGTTTTGGGATCGCGAAGTTAATAAAATTATTTGAATAAAAAGCTTTAGTTTAATTTTTAATGCTAAAATGGGAGGTTTATTGGGTATTTTAACGCTATTATGCCACAATTTAACAGATAGTCTCCAGCTCTTCGTATTTTTTTTCTACTTCATCTAATATACTTGTAATCTCCTCGTATGAGTAGGATGTTACTAAATTCATGCGATAATCTTTAAAATGGGGCAAGCCTTTAAAGTAATTATTATAATGCCTGCGCATTTCAACGATGCCAGCATGTTTACTTTTCCATTTAATAGAAAAATTTAAATGTTCTTTACAAATGCTAACTCTGTCTTTAATTGTAGGGGGAGGAAGGTGTTCATTGGTTTTTAAAAAATGTTTTATCTCATTAAAAATCCAAGGGTAACCTATACTAGCTCTTCCAATCATAATGCCATCTACGCCATATCGATCTTTCATTAATTTGGCTTTTTCGGGTGAATCAATATCACCATTACCAAAAATGGGGATTTTAATCCTCGAATTATTTTTTATTTCTCCTATTAATGTCCAATCTGCATCCCCTTTATACATTTGAGCGCGGGTTCTGCCATGGATAGTTAAGGCTGAAATGCCAATATCTTGAAGGCGTTCTGCTACTTCTACCACATTCTTTGTTGTGTCGTCCCACCCCAAACGAGTTTTCACAGTAACCGGCCGATGCGCTATTTTAACTATTTCAGAGGTCATGTGCACCATTTTAGGAATATCTTGCAGCAGCGCAGCACCAGCACCTCTGCATGCAACTTGCTTCACCGGACATCCATAATTAATGTCTATTAATTCGGGATTTGCATTATCAGCAATTATTCCTGCTTCCCTCATAGAATTAATATCGGAGCCAAACAACTGGATACCAATTGGGCGCTCATATTCAAATATATCAAGTTTCTGAACACTTTTAGCGGCAGACCTAATAAGACCTTCAGAGGATATAAACTCGGTATACATTAAATCTGCACCATTCTTTTTGCATACCGCACGAAATGGAGGATCGCTAACATCTTCCATTGGTGCTAGCAATAATGGGAAATCAGAAAGTTCAATATTACCTATTTTAACCATTTTAATTTTGTAAATTATTGTACTTAATATATAAAAGGAAAAAATCTAGAAACCGGAATAAATTTATAAATTTGAGCAAAATTACAAAAAAATGATAAAAAATGCAAAATAATGAACTAGAAAGCCAATCTGGGCTTAAATTAATTTCACTGCTTACATTTATTTTTGCATTTGGTTTATTTACCGTATTAGGCAGTAATGATGATATTCCCATGAACTTGGATAATTCAGCTACCATTGCAGTATTAAAAATTATACAGGGTTTTAGCGTACTTATTATTTTTATATTGCCAGCTGTCCTTTTTTCTGTTTTTTGGACAAAGCCGGGCATACACTATTTAGGGATAACATCAAAACCTTCCTTTTCTTCCTTATTAATTTCAGGTTTATTAATGCTTTTATCATTGCCATTGATTAACTGGTTGGCAGATATTAATCAGCACTTAAAATTACCTGAAATGCTTAATGGCATTGAAATTTGGATGAAAAATAGTGAAGAAAAAGCAAAAGTCCTTACGGATGCTTTTACTGAAGGGGATTCTTTAGGGGTTCTTTTCCTAAACTTAATTGTTATAGCGCTATTGGCTGCCCTGAGTGAAGAATTATTTTTTCGTGGTGTTTTACAAAAAGTGTTAATTGAGTATACCCGCAATAAACACTTGGGTGTATGGATTGGCGCTATCATATTTAGCGCTTTTCACATGCAATTTTATGGTTTTTTACCTCGCATGCTGATGGGTGCCTTTTTGGGTTATCTTTTTTTATGGAGCGGGTCTTTATGGCTAGGAATATTTGCTCATTTCATAAATAACGGCATGGCAGTTTTAATAATCTGGCTAATCAATAAAAATGTAATTCCAGAAAATATAGAAAAAGTAGGTATTCAATCTGGTGAATGGATTTATGCAGTAATGAGCCTATTAATATTAATAACAGGGCTATTATTAGTTTATAAAAAAGAAAGTAAAAAAAACACCCTCCTCGTGCTTAAAAAAGAAGATACACTAGCACCTTAAAATAAGATAATTTGAATTGGCAATTAATAGAAAATCGACTTATTTAAATTTGTAAAGGATAATTTTATAATGAAAAGCTAATGCCTAAAATTATTTTTCTTTTCTCTTTACTAAAAAATAGTAATCATTTTCAATAGGTAGGTAACCATATTCATAGCAGAAGTAATAAGTTATGCCTTTTTTTGTAATATACAAATTAGTATAATATTGAAAATTAAATCCTTTTTGAATTAAATTAGATTTGCTAGACTTAGCAGTTTCAGAAGGCATGAGGTCTTTTAATATCCTTCTGTTTTTACGTAAAATATTATTTACATTTCTTACATAATTTGTGGTATCGCTATTTATTTTATTATTGAACGCATTCCGACATAAATCGGAACAGAATTTCTTATCAGATCTTCCTTTTATAAGCTCAGCGCATTCCAGACATTCTTTTGTCATATAGGATAATTATCAAAACAATACAAATGTAATTTTTTTTAGCTTAATAAAGCTTTCAAAATAATTTCGACAAATTAATTGGTTCAAAAACTGTGTGTTTTTCTTTTGTCTTGATACAAAAGAAACAAAAAATCAAGAACAAACGATTCCTCCCCACCTGCAACACTGCATCGCGTTTGTACCTTCCTCACGCGCGTTTTCATAAGGATATGTTTTGAAAAAAAATGAAATCATCTTTTTTTATTAATATATCTGTTTTGTCGAAATTATTTTAAAAGCTTTACTTAAGTAATCAATATTTGATTATTTTTGGCCCTCAAAATGAAAAAGGGAAAATTTAAAAAAAACAGCATTAAAAATTTCTGTTGTGCTATATTGCTCTTGTTTCTGTTTATGCCTGCTTTAATCCTTTCCCAAGAAGTGGTAAAGGTTAATATTACATTAAAATTAATAATTAAGGAAGGGGATTTAAAGAATTCACAAATCACCATTACCAAGATGGGAGTGCCCTATAAAGTTATTGAGCCAGGTCAAGAGATAAATGTTTTCGACTTACCATTGGGAACAGAATTTACGTTTACATTAACCAAAATAGGCTATAACACCAAAAGGGTATTAATAAACACTAATGTTCCAGCAAATAGAGAAAAAGGGACTTTTGCAAAACATATTTTTGAAGTGGTGTTAGAAAAGAAAGTAGGGAAACTGGAAGACAATTACATACAATTATTAGGTAAATTTTCTTACAGCGCTGCCAAAGGTGATTTTGACAAAGATTACCCAAGCCCTTCGGATAAAAACCAGAAGACAGAACCAGCAATTACCCAAAATAAAAAAACAACACCAAATAACATAAGCAATTCAATTGCCAATTCAAGCGCTCCAATAAAAAACAAAACGCCAATTTCTAAGGAAATAAATACTTCGAGTAAGGATATTAATCAAACTGGGAATAAACCTGAAATTTATTCGAATAAACCAATGATTAAAAGTAAGGAGGAAAAAATAATACAGGAAGACTATAGGAAATTAACTATAATAACGATTAAAATTGATGAAAAAGTTTATGTATTTATAAAGGAGCAATACAACTGGGGAACCTATTATTATAAAGATGGCAAAAACATTACAGAAAGTACATTTTTATTTGAAACTCAGTAAAATATTTTTTATTCAGCAAAAAAAATATTTTTTTTACATCCAATTTCTTTTTGTTTAATACCAAGCTAATTCATACTAACTTTTTACCTCTTCGTAAGTAAAAAAATCACTTCGGTTTGTTAATACTTGAATATATTCCATAGAAAAAATTGATATTGTTTGAGATTAAGCGTATCTTTACTTTATAAAATTATGAAATAGCTTGGTATTTATTACTAAAAAAATATATATTTGTGAACGTAATGTTAAATTGATAGAAATTTAATTTTATTGCAGGCTTTGCTTAATGAAAAAACTCCTACTAATATTAACTTCTTTTATACTTTTCACATCCTCTACTGTGGAAAAAAGTGACCTATCGGAACAAGTGAATGCCAGAATTAAATCTATTTACATTTATAATTTTACCAAATATATTGAATGGCCTGAAGATTATAAAGAAGGAAACTTTGTAATTGGATTTATAGGTTCTAATACGTCACTTTTAACTGAATTGTCGAAAATGGCAGGAACCAAACAAGTTGGAAATCAAGCTATTCAAATTAGAAATATAAGTAGCATTGATAATTCCGATAAATTCAATATCATTTATATTTTAACCGAAAAATCTGTTCAACTTTCTGAAGTACTAAGTAAAATGAAAGGGAAAAGCACCTTAATTATTACTGATAAGCCCGGCTTAGCCAAGCAGGGCGCATGTATTAATTTTGTGGTTGTTGACAGTAAACAAAAAATAGAATTGAATAAAACAAATATAGCAAAGAGTAATTTAAAAGTAGCTACCACATTAGTGACAATGGCGACAGAGGTAAATTAGAATTTTAATTTTTTTTTAATTGTTTAAAATTGTGCATTTATTAGCAATTAACGATGATAAAGGTAAATAAAATAAGAACAATCATTTTTGGAGTTTTGCTTTTGATAGCAATAACTTCAAATGCGCAGCAGGATAAAGTTACTGCTGCCTATGAGTTCTTGCAACAAAACGAAATTGATAGCGCAAAAGCTAATATTGATATTGCCGTGCTTCATCCAGAAACAGCCTCAGATCCTCAGGCATGGTATGTTCATGGCTTTGTTTATAAAACAATTTTCATGAAAAATGAAAAAAACAACAAACAATCACCAGCAAGAATAGTAGCATTAAAATCATTTAAAAAGGCAAATTCATTAAACCCTGATAAGGAAGATTACCTTGAAAACATTGAAAACATTAAACTTTTAATTGGCACTTTAAATAATCACGCCAGCGAATTGCTTACTCCTGCTAACTATAAAATAGCTATAAAACTTTTTAATACCTTTCAGGAGTATAATAAATTAGTAGATCCCTCCACACAAACATTTCAATCCAATCAAATTGCATTTGATTTAGCTCTTGTGGCTGTTTTTAATTCTATTTTAGAAAAAGCCAAAACAGACTCTGTTAAAAAACAAAAATTTATAGCACTTTCAAAATCTATTTATAATAAAGTTTTGAAGCTTGACCCTGAAAATGTATCTGCTAATTACGGCATGGCGATATTATTTTATAATCAAGCCGTAGATCTTGTTCTCAACACTCCTTTGGATGAAGGTTTAACAACGTTAAATATTATGCTCGACAATTCGAAGGAATTATCAAAAGCCTCGCTACCATTTATGCAAAAAGCATACGAATTAGATCCTAGTCGTACAGCAACATTGGAAGGTTTGGCTGGAATTTATAATATTTTGCATGAAGAAGAAAAGTCTATGGAATTCCGACGCAAAAAAGCAGAATTAGAAATGAATAGGTAAGATTCATTTGCACAAACCAAAAAAAATATTGCATAAAATTAATGAATTATTAATTTTAGCATAAAATCATAATATGAATTTCAGATTTACAATTGGCAAAAAAATAGCATTGGGATTTGGTGTAATTGTTTTTTTGACAATTGTTTCATTTTATTTCACAAACTATACGCTTAAAAACAGTCGTGAAAAAACCAGAGAAGTTATTGAAACATACAATCCATCAGTAGATGCGCTGAAGGAGTTAGATAATTTTTTATACAAAACTAGATTAGGAATTAACGAATGGACTTCTTTATTTAAAGAGGATTTACCTCAAAAAAGGGAGTTAACTCGACTTATAAATATAGAATATCCTGCCTTAAAAGCAAAAATTGTTCAATATTCTACCAAATGGAAGGATGGGGAACAAGAAAGTATTCGCGCGATATTTACTTTATTAGATCATTTGATCGAATATTATAAAGAGCAAATTATGATGCCACTTACTACTTTCGATGATCATAATGATCCTTTAATAAAATTTATGGCAGATCAAGCACTCGAAGACTCCTATAGTGATTACTTACCTATTACATTAAAATTAAAAGAGCTCATAGACGAACAAAATTCAAACGCTGATAAAAACTCTAAAGAGATGTTTGATTCTTTTAGTTTTTTGAATATAATAGTTATTTCGCTTGGAATCATATTATTTTTAGGAGGTATTTTAATTGCTGGATTTACAATAAAATCCATTGTTCAGCCTATACAACAGTTAAAGAAAATATTACTAATGATGGGGAAAGGCATTTTACCGCCAGATCGCATAAAAGACCGTAATGATGAAATTGGGGAGATGTCGGTTGCGCTTAATGATTTAGTAGATGGCATGGAAAGAACTACGCAATTTGCAAAACAAGTAGGATCGGGTAATTTTAATTCGAACTACAAGCCTTTAAGTGTAGAGGATACTTTGGGTGCGGCGCTAATAAAAATGCGTGAAGATTTGCGCGAAAATGAACGTGTACTTGAAGCCAAAGTTATAGAACGTACAGAAAAGGTAGTTTCTCAAAAAGAAGAAATAGAAGCTAAAAATGGAGAATTGGAAATTCTATTTAAACATGTTACTGATAGTATAAAATATGCAAAACGAATTCAAGAGGCTATTTTACCGCCGGATAGTCTTGTAAAATCAATATTACCTAACTCTTTTGTACTATACAAACCTAAAGATATTGTAAGTGGCGATTTTTATTGGATAGATAAAAAAAATGGGAAAGCAATGTTTGCTGCAGTAGATTGTACTGGACATGGGGTACCCGGTGCTTTTATGTCGATAGTTGGATATAATATATTAAAACAATCAGTAAATACAAATGAATCTACTACTACGCCAGCGCTTATACTTGATAAATTAAATGAAGGAGTGAGCGAAACACTGCATCATGGTGGTCGTAGCCAGGATGAAGAGCAGTCGAAAGATGGAATGGATATTTCCTTGTGCACCATAGACTTTGAAACACTAGAATTACAATATGCAGGCGCATATAATCCATTATATATAATTCGTAATGGGCAATTATTAATTACAAAAGCTAATAAATTCCCTATTGGATTATTTTTAGGAGAAGAGAAAAAGAAATTTACTAACCATACGATACAGCTAGAAAAAGGCGATTCGGTGTATATTTTCTCGGATGGTTATTCCGATCAGTTTGGAGGCCCCCATGGAAGAAAATTTATGGCGCCTAACTTTCGCCAATTACTTCTGGATAATGAAAAACAGTCCATGGCAAAACAAAAAGAAATCATGAACAAAACTATTGAAGATTGGCGTGGTGAGCATGATCAGGTAGATGATATTTTAGTAATTGGAGTGAAAATTTCTTAAATAAAAAATTATTTTTTTTGTTTTGTATTTTAAAGAATAATTAAAAAAAACTTACTTTTGTTATTATTAATAAATTAATAAATTTTTGAGATGACTAAGAATTCAAAAAAAACAAGTGCAAGTTTTATTTTTATTGCATCTACTATTTTAATAGCTGCCGCGAGTCGTTTGTTTCCGCACATACCAAACTTTACTCCTATTGCTGCTATGGCATTGTTTGGAGGGGTTTATTTTTCAGACAAACGTTTAGCAATAGTGCTTCCTTTAATTGCTATGATTTTGAGTGATATAGCAATACAGTTAATCTATGGATGGGGCTTTCATGACACTATTATTTATGTTTATGTAGCTTTTATTTTAACGTCCTTCATTGGAATAATGCTAAGAACTAAGGTAGGCTTACTTTCTGTTGCCTCAGGTTCTATAATATCATCTATTTTATTTTTTATTATAACGAACTTTGGAGTATGGGCCGCCTCAGGCTTTCAATTGGGAATTAATGGGTTAAATGCTACCTATCTATTAGGTATACCATTTTTTGCTCCAACATTGATAGGTGATTTATTTTTTAATGGAATATTATTTGGTTCGTTTTATTGGTTATTCTCCAAAACATATAAAATTGCTTAGGCATTGTAAAGAAATAAAGTGTACAGAATTGGCGCAGTAATTTTGTTCTTTTTCAAGGCGTAAATGAGGCGAATAGCCATAGCTATTTAACGATTTTACAACGAAGAAAAAGGGCAAAAGAACAAGCCAAAATGTATAGGTTATTTCTTTACAATGCCTTAGTAGTTAATTTCAAAAACAGCCGATTCCTCTAGCCCTTAGGATGTGCTTGTTTATGAATACTTTTTAATTTCTCCACAGTATTATGTGTGTAAATTTGCGTTGCTGCAAGACTTGTATGCCCCAACAATTCTTTGATGGCATTTAAATCAGCTCCATTATTAAGCATATGGGTAGCGAAGGAATGCCGCAGAACATGTGGGCTTTTCTTTTTTGCTGAAGTTATTTGAGAAAGGTAAGTTTTGACCAGCCTATAAATAAATTTTTCATATAATTTCTTTCCATTTTTATTGATGAAAAAAAACTCGTTTTTTACGTCCGCTTTTAAAATAATATATTGCTGAATCTGCTCTTTTAATATAGTATTAAATGGAATGATTCGCTCTTTATTTCTTTTACCAAGAACTTTTATCTGGCATAAATATAAATCTACATTGGATTGCTTAAGATTAATTAATTCTGACAATCGAATTCCTGTAGCATAAAAAACTTCAATAATTAATTTGTTACGTATACCTTCGAAATCATCACCAAAAAAAGTATCGTCGAGCAAAGTGTCCATTTTATCTTTTTCAATAAAAGAAGGCAATCTTTTAGGTACTTTGGGAGATAATATTTTTAACATAGGATCTTCCAAAATTATATTTTGCCGAATTAAAAATTTATAAAAAGATTTAAGAGTAGTTATTTTTCTATTGATAGATCGTGAAGAAATTTTTTGTTCTACTAAGCTAACAACCCATGAACGTATAATTGTATGTCCAACTTCGGTTATACTTTTAATTTCGTAGACAGTATCCAGATAGTTAACAAATTGAAATAAATCATTCGAATAGGCTAATAATGTATTATTGGAAGCACGTTTTTCGAATTGTATAAAATCTATAAACTCTTTTCTGCAAATTTCTATTTTCATGATTAATAGGAAGTATCAATAAGTGAAATTAAAATAAAAAAGGTTCATCAAAGACTTTTTTTATAATTAGAGCAAAAAAAATATATGTTGAATTTACGTAACAGCAGTTTTAGGTTTGAATAACACCTACGTTATAAGCTTTGGTAATAGGAGCATTATTGGCCATTTCTATACCCATAGAAATCCATTTACGGGTATCTAGAGGATTAATAATAGCATCCACCCAAAGGTGGGCGGCAGCATAATATGGCGAAGTTTGGCTATCGTAACGATCTTTTGTTTTATTAAATAATTCAGTTTCTTGTTCAGGAGTAATAACTTCCCCCTTTGCTTTAAGCGACGCAATTTCAATTTGCACCAATACTTTTGCTGCCTGAGCGCCACCCATCACGGCAATTTGTGCGGTAGGCCAAGCTAGAATTAATCTTGGGTCGAAAGCTTTTCCGCACATGGCATAATTACCAGCACCGTATGAATTTCCAATAATGACAGTAAATTTTGGAACAACAGAATTAGCCATAGCATTAACCATTTTTGCGCCATCTTTAATAATGCCACCATGTTCGGATCTAGAACCAACCATAAATCCTGTAACGTCCTGCAAAAATAATAGCGGGATTTTCTTTTGGTTACAATTCATAATAAAACGTGCAGATTTATCAGCACTGTCACTATAAATTACACCGCCAAATTGCATTTCACCTTTTTTACTCTTTACAACTTTCCGTTGGTTTGCAACAATTCCTACGCTCCAGCCATCAATACGTGCCAATCCACAAAGTAAACTTTGCCCATAAGTTTCTTTAAATTCTTCAAAATCCGAATTATCGACCAAACGGGCTATAATTTCGTGCATATCATATTGTTTATCACGGGCATAGGGAATAATACCAATAATTTCGTTTTCGTCTTTTTTAGGTAATATAGCTTCAATCCTATTAAACCCAGCCTTATCAAAATGACCCACTTTACTAAAAATGTTACGAATGCGTGTAAGGCAATCGGCATCATCTTTACATTTATAATCAGTAACACCAGATATTTCGCAGTGAGTAGTTGCTCCCCCCAAAGTTTCATTATCAATAGTTTCGCCAATAGCAGCTTTCACAAGGTAAGAGCCTGCCAAAAAAATACTTCCTGTTTTGTCAACAATTAAAGCTTCATCGCTCATAATGGGAAGATACGCACCACCGGCTACACAGCTGCCCATAACAGCAGAAATTTGCAATATACCCATGCCCGACATGATGGCATTATTGCGAAAAATACGACCAAAGTGCTCTTTATCAGGAAAAATCTCATCCTGCATTGGCAAATAAACACCAGCGCTATCTACCAAATAAATGATAGGCAATCGATTTTCCATGGCAATTTCCTGAGCTCTTAAATTTTTCTTGCCAGTAATAGGAAACCAAGCACCAGCCTTTACGGTAGCATCATTAGCTGAAATTATACACTGCCTACCACTCACATAAGCTATAACAATAACGACCCCTCCTGCCGGGCATCCTCCATGTTCCTTATACATATCATCCCCTGCGAAGGCTCCTATTTCTATTGTCTTAGAGTCTTTATCAATAAGGAAATTAATACGTTCCCGAGCCGTCATTTTACCTTGTTCGTGAGTTTTAGCAATTCTAGTTTTACCTCCGCCCAAATAAATTTTCTCCAACTTTTTTTCCATAGCAGAAATAAGCAGGCTCATTTTATCTTGGTTTTTATTGAATTCAATATCCATTGGTATATTTAATGATTAATATTTGAAAATTAAATTAGTAATTACACTGATTTTCAATTTCTAAGAAGCAGAACAGGATTGAAAATTTTAAAATTTAATTATTACAAAAGGTAATAAAATATGCCAAATATAATAAAAATAGAAATGAAATCAAATAAACTCCATTGCCCTAGAACCTTGATTAAAAAGTAAATCAATGATACTTAAGTTAGGAATAAATCCGTATTTATTATCAAACACCTGGGAATATTTTTTTGAATCTATAACATTGTTATTTTGAAATAAAACTTTAGGGGCTATCAAGTTTCTATAATCGATAGCCGCTTCAATAACTTTGTGGTACTCTGATGTAAAGGTATATTCCAATTTTTGTTTCAGCAAAATTAAAATCTCCTGCTGCAATGCTTCATTTAAATCGATTAAATAATCATATTTTTTATTATGGTAATAAGGATATAAATCATCTTCAAAATATTCGAAAAATGGAGAGCTTCGATAACTTGATTCCAATGTTCGCCAATGAATTTTTCGCCAATCAAAATCATATGAAATTTTCAATTCTTTCACCCTTTGTCGGTGGTTACGTTTTACTAAGGGAACACTTAATGTTTTCAAACCATTGGGAGAATAAATATCGCATCTGCTGCGGTAAGTCTGTTTAGGGAAATTTTCGCAGTGCTCGATGATACAGGATGAAGATTTAATTAAAATAGAATAATATTGTATTGGTGCTAGGTAGGCGGTAGAAAGTATCGCTGGGGGGGTCATAATTTAAAATATCATTTGCTATAAAAAAATAGCTTAGATTAAGGTTAATTAATTGAAAAATAGAGCGCAGCTATAAACAAAAAGACAGCTACTAAATATGAAAACTAAATTACTACTCATTTTCAATATGCTAAAATATGAAAAAAAATAATATTAAAAAGGAAAAATAAAAGATTTAATTTACCCCTTTAAATAAACGATTCCAACGAATAAAACCAGCATTGTCTGACTTATCAATTGAGATTATGACCATTACCGTTTTACCTACTATATGATCTTCAGGAACAAAACCCCAAAAACGTGAATCGGCAGAATTATGGCGATTATCACCCATCATAAAAAAATAATTCATTTTAAAAGTATAGTAATTACTGTATTTATCATTTATAAAAATAGAGTCGTTACTTAATTTTAAATCATTATTTTCATACACACTTATAATTCTTTTATAAAGAGGAAGGGATTCTAAATTTAATTTAACAGAGTCCCCGGCCTTAGGAATATAAAGAGGACCGAAAAAATCTACATTCCAAGCAAACCTATAATCTTCGGGGAACATATAATCACTATAACTCTCTTTTTTTTCAAAAAGCGGCTCTACGCCAACAATATTTGGCATTTGCTTGACACTATCTACATTCTCATTATTCATAGTAAAACAATATTCGCCATTATTGTGCATTTTACCACCTTCGGTAATGCCTATTTTTTTTAATGAATCATAGTCAAGTGTGTCAGTATTAGTTAAAATTTTATAGTTAAATTGTAATTTTTCAGGAAGATCATTGCAATGATTATTTATATAAACGCTACCGCTAATAATTTCCAAAGTATCACCAGCAATGGCTACGCAACGTTTAACATAATATGTTCTTTGATCAACAGGGTGTTCGGCTTCCATAGGATAATTAAAAACAACTAAATCATTGCGCTTAATGTCCGCAGCACCAAACAAGCGTTTATAGGGTATCTTAATCCAATCTAAATAGGAATTGGTGTGGTCGGTAAATGGTAAACGCTGATGAATAAAAGGAAAAGAAAGTGGTGTATTAGGCACCCGCGAACCATAACTTAATTTACTTACCAAAATAAAATCACCGGAAAGTAATGATTTTTCCATTGATGAGGATGGAATTGCAAATGCTTCGAATAAAAAAACACGAAATAAAATAATGCTTAGCGTTGCAAATAATATTGCATAAAGCCACTCTTTAATGTTTGATTTTTTTTTCAATAGCTTACAAAAAAAATATTAGTTAGTTTTTAAAATAAAAAAATCAGGAATTAAGATTATCCTTTTTTATTTTGAGCCATTTTTTTATTCTCATATAATCAATAAAAAACCATACCCCGATTATTATAACTCCAAAATGAAGCAAGTATGACTTTGATAAGCCATCCGCTGACACGAAAGTAAAAAACCTTGCTCTACGCACCTTATCATTGAACAAAGAAGTTTTCAGTTTTTTAAAAAAACCACTCGTTTGTCTTGAAGCAGCATTCTTATTATCTTCTTTTATACTCATCCAAACAAATACGGGTTTGCCTACAATATGATCTTCTGGCACCATCCCCCAATAACGGGAGTCGGCGGAGTTATGCCTATTATCCCCCATCATAAAATAATAATTCATTTTAAAAGTATAAGACGATGTTTCAATATTATTTATATATATTTTATCACCTTTTATTTCTAAACTATTTTCCTCATAAATATTAATTAATCTATCATACAAAACAATATTAGTGGTGTCAATATTAATTGTAACACCTTTTTTAGGGATATACAAGGGGCCAAAATTATCATTGTTCCATTTGTAATTCATATTATGAGGAAAAATACGTGAATTATATACCCCTAATTGCTCAATAACAGATTCAACAGATTTTACATTACTTACCTTTTTAAATTCATCCACTTTATTATTAGGTAAATTTATGAGGGAGAATAAACCCATGCTATCCTGGTCATTTCGAATAGGATCAGTAATATCAAATTTCTCAATTAGTTTAGGACTAAAACTTGTACCATCAGTTCTTACTTTATAAGTATATTGCATTGTTTCTGCTACATAGGCAGGAATGCTATTTAAAAATAATTTTTGATTTTTTATTACAAGCGTATCGCCGGCAATTGCCACACATCGCTTTACGTAATTCTCTCGTTTATCAGGAGGGCGTGCCACAATATCACCAAAAAAAGGTTTACCAGTTTGAGTATTAATTTCCTTATTGTTCCAAACTAAGTCGTGTCCATAATCACGGCATATCTGATAGTAGCTTTGATCTTGAGCATTCAATGCAACAGTATCACCATCGGGGTAATTAAAAACAACAATATCATTATTTTTTACAGAGGCAAAACCAGGCAGCCTAAAATAAGGTAGTTTAAACCATTCTAAGTATGATTTTGTATTTTCTGTAAATGGAAGTGTATGATGTGCAAAGGGGAAAGATAATGGAGTGTTTGGTATTTTTGCACCAAAACTTACTTTACTAACAAACAAATAATCCCCTACCATCATTGACTTCTCTAGGGATGAGGTAGGGATAGTAAATGCTTCGAAGAAAAATGTACGAATTACAGTTGCCGCCACCACAGCAAATACACTAGCTTCTGTCCATTCTCTTACTATAGAAGGTTTAAGTTTGCTGGTATCTTCGGGTCCCACATAATTAATATCTTTTTGAAATGCAATGAAGGGAAGATAAATAAATCCTAAAAAAAAGGCTATTGTTTTTTCTTGAAAAGAGCGTTTGTTAAATACTTTTGCAGTAAGTAAGCACATGATGCCAAACATTAAAAAATTAATACCTGGAGTAATTATCAAAAAAATCCACCACCACGGTTTTTTAATAACTCTTAACCAAATAATAAAATTTAAAAAAGGGATAAATGCTTTCCAAGGCCGCTCACCAGCAATAAAAAACAATTTCCATAATCCTATGATTGTAGTAATAGAAAACAGAATAAGCAATAAATAAGAAGTATCCATAAATTAAGTTAAAAGTTAAAAGTATTTAATAATAACATGCATTTACTATAAAAAAATTACAACAATCGATTTCATTAAAAAAACATTGTTTTGTTATCCTCTATTTACAAAACAATGAAGCAAAATTAACGCTAATATATTTCAATTATTGTTATTGGATTAAATCATTCATTCCAAAAACACCTTTCTTACCTATTACCCATTCAGCAGCAATTATGGCTCCCAATGCAAATCCTTTACGATTATGAGCGATGTGCTTAATACTTATATCATCCACAGAGGACTGGTAAGTAACAGTATGAGTGCCTGGAACTTCGTCAATACGTTGCGAAATAATGCTTAATTCGTTTTTATTATTCGACAAGTCATTAACCCAGCATTTTTTATTTGTATTATTCGCTATTACCTGATTTGCAAGGGATATAGACGTTCCGCTTGGAGCATCTATTTTATGTATATGGTGTATTTCTTCAATAGAAACATTATAATCGGGATATACGTTCATCAATTTTGCTAATTGTTGGTTTAATTTAAAAAACAAATTTACGCCAATGCTAAAATTAGATGCATAGAATAATGTCTGTTGTTTATTATTACAATTATTTATTACTTCGTCCAAGCTGTTTAACCATCCGGTAGTACCGACCACAACAGGGATATTTGCTTCGAAACATTTGTAAATATTGTTAATTGCCGATTCTGGCACGCTGAATTCAATAGCTACATCGGCAGTTTTTAATTGTTCGGATGAAAATAAATTTTCATTATTAAGCTCTCCTTTCAAAACAATTTTATGTCCACGTAATAAGGCCATTTGCTCAATCTCCTTCCCCATTTTCCCATAACCAATAAGCGCTATATTCATTTAAAAATTTGCAATAAGTGTTTAAAATATTTCTTTTCAACTACTTTATATATTATAGAGACAAAGCCAGCTCATAAATATGAATTTAATTCCAGTTTTTAAATTCTAAAATTATTTGGCGAAATTACGATTTAATTGTCATTATATAATAACTCTAAAACAATTCAAAAAGGCGGTAGTTAATTCTATTCGCTTTATTTGTATTTTCGCAGTTTTAAAATATTTTATATTTAATGTATTAATTCCTTATCCAAAATGTACCCATCCATATATTACGCAATAAAGGATTTATTCGGGCTGGATTTCCCGTTCCTCAAAATGATACAGAGTTTTGGTTTTTTTGTTGCATTAGCATTTTTAGTGGCGGCATATTTCTGGACAAAGGAACTTCAGAGAAAGGAAAAGGAGGGACTTTTAAGTTCATCTACAATTAAAACATTAAAAGGAGCAAGAGCTACCCCATCCGAACTTATTACATCTGCAATTTTCGGCTTTTTAATTGGCTATAAATTAATTTATATACTACTGAACTTTTCCGCCTTTACAGAAAACACGCAAGGTTTTCTTCTATCTGTAAAAGGTAATTTAATTGGCGGCTTATTTTTAGCAGCCATTTCAAGCTATTTGAAATATAGAGAGAAAGAAAAAACAAAATTGGAGAAACCCATTTGGGTAGAGGAACAATTACATCCATATCAGCATGTTGGCAATATGACACTTATAGCTGCCTTTGCAGGAATTTTGGGTGCTAAACTATTTCATAATCTAGAAAATTGGGATGAATTTATTGCAGACCCAATAGATGCTTTACTTTCATTTAGCGGATTAACAATGTATGGTGGACTAATATTAGCTGCAGCTGTATTAATTTATTATGGTTATAAGAATAATATTGCAGTCCCTCACTTAATAGATTCTTCTGCACCATCATTAATGTTGGGTTATGCAATTGGCCGCATTGGATGTCATGTTTCGGGAGATGGCGATTGGGGGATTGACAATATTTCTGAAAAACCTAAATGGTTAAACTGGGCACCCGATTGGGTATGGAGTTATGATTATCCTAATAACGTAAATAGTGTGGGAGAGCCTATTGCCAATTGTTTGGACCTTAAATACTGCAACCACCTAGTACCAAATGTTTTCCCTACTCCATTTTATGAAACAATAATGTGTATCCTTTTATTTTTTGTATTATACTACTTACGCAAACGCATCACAACACCGGGAGTTTTATTCTCTATTTACCTTATATTTAATGGAGTTGAGCGTTTTTTTATAGAAAAAATCCGGATTAATACCAATTACCATTTAGGGGGCTTTGCATTTACTCAAGCGGAGCTAATATCAAGCCTTTTATTAATTTTTGGAATTATTGGAATTTGGTATTTTAAAAAGAAAAAAATAAAATACAATTGATTTTTTAAAATAATATACATTGTTTACCGAACCATTTTATTGCTGGCAATAGCAAATTCTATCAATATTTAATGGGATTTAATAGATTTTATAAGTATTAAAATTTGAATTTTCGATTGTTTTTCAGTATTGTTTACTTTCAAACTAATAATTTTATTTTTTATATTCCTAAATCACCTTCGGTTCAAATTTTAAAATACATATTGTTGAAAAGGAGTTAACAAAATTACAAAACATAATTTAGCTGAGAATTTCAAGTAATTACCTTTGTAGCTATGCGTAGTTTATTAAAAATAACATTATTAACATCCGTATTACTTTTTATGATAGGTGCGATGGAGGGCTGTAAAAGTAGGGGGCCCTACAATCCATACCTAACAATGAAAAAAAAACCTTATAAAACACAAATAGATGCTGATAAAAAATTAGTACAAAAAGGTAACAAGGCATATAAAAGACAATTGGGTGACAGCAGAAAGAAATTATTTGGAAGAAGAAAAGCTCCTGGAGCATAATAACCAGATGAATGAATTATAGTTATGGAGTTACGAAATAAAATTTATCAATAAATTTTATATTTGCAACAAGTGGATTAAGTTGTTTTGTAAGTAAGGCTTTCAAAATAATTTTGACAAAACAGATATATTAATAAAAATAGAGGTCTTCATTTTTTTGCAAAAAATATGCTTATGAAAACGCGCGTGAGGAATGAACAAACGCGATGCAGGGTTGCCAGTTGAGGAGGAATCGTTTGTTTTTAATTTTTTGTTTCTTTTGTATCAAGACTAAAGAAAAACACACAGTTTTTGAACCATTTAATTTGCGGATTTATTTTGAAAACTATACTAAGTTGTTTTGTAAGAATGATTGAGAAAAAAATATTTAACTAAATAAAAACATAAGATTACTATGAAAAAAGATATTGTAATTAATGAATTAATTTTAAAGGAAAAAAAACGCCAAACAGTTGGTCTCGAACTTATTGCTTCCGAAAATTATGTAAGTGAGCAGGTGATGAAAGCAATGGGTTCAGTATTAACCAATAAATATGCCGAAGGCTTGCCCGGAAAGCGTTATTATGGTGGATGTGAAATTGTGGATCAGGTGGAACAAATTGCTATCGATCGTGCGAAAAAACTATTTAATGCTTCTTGGGTAAATGTGCAGCCCCATTCAGGAGCGCAGGCAAATGCTGCAGTGATGCTTGGTATTTTAAAACCAGGTGATAAAATTTTAGGCTTTGATTTATCACATGGAGGGCATCTTACACATGGCTCACCAGTAAATTTCTCCGGAAAACTTTATGTACCGAGTTTTTATGGAGTAGAAGAAAAAACAGGGCTAATCGATTTCAATAAAATTGAAGCTATTGCAAAAAAAGAAAAGCCGAAATTAATTATTTGTGGCGCATCTTCCTATTCAAGAGATTGGGATTATAAAAAATTACGTCAAATAGCTGATAAAGTAGGAGCTTTACTTTTGGCAGACATTTCTCACCCTTCAGGATTGATAGCAAGGGGCTTAATGAACGACCCTTTACCTTATTGCCATATTGTAACCACCACTACTCATAAAACATTGCGTGGCCCGCGCGGTGGAATGATTATGATGGGTAATGATTTTGCAAATCCATGGGGTGAAAAAACATTAAAAGGAGATGTAAAAATGATGTCTGCAATACTGGATTCTGCAGTATTCCCGGGAACACAGGGAGGCCCGTTAGAAAATGTAATAGCAGCAAAAGCCATTGCATTTGGTGAAGCATTAGATGAAAGTTATATGAAATATTGTGTTCAATTAATGAAAAACGCTAGTAAGATGGCACAATGTTTTGTAGATAAAGGCTATAAAGTTATTTCAGGAGGAACCGATAACCATTGCATGCTTATTGATTTACGTTCAAAAAATATCACTGGAAAACTAGCAGAAAACACACTTGTAAAAGCCGATATCACAGTGAACAAAAATATGGTGCCTTTCGATGATAAATCTCCTTTTGTAACCTCTGGCATAAGGCTAGGTACTGCTGCTATCACTACGCGTGGTATAAAAGAAAAACATATTTCTAAAATTGTTGATTTAATTGATTTGGTATTAATGAATCCTGACAATGAAAAAGTAATTACCAATGTGCGCAAGGAGGTAAATAAATTAATGACCAAATTCCCACTTTTTGCATAAATAAATGCCTTATAAAATTTAGATTTTATTGAAATGGTAAGGAGGCCAAAGGAATTTTAATCTATAGAAAATAAAATAGCTAATTAATTAATTTGGATGTTTTATTCATCAAAATATGAATTGAGCGCAGGAAATTAAATCATTTAGTTTAATGAAAAGAATAATATTATCAATTTGTATTCATTTTCTCCTTCCATAATTCAGGAACAGGGATAGTTTGATTGGTATTATAATTAAAACAAACAATAACAGCAATACCTTTGGCAGCTTCCACTTCTTCACCATTTACTATGCGAACAATAGAACAGCTCATGTCGAAACTCTTTGAACCCATGCGTGACATCCAAGTATAAACAAAAACTTTATCTGTTAATAAAATAGGCTGTTTGTATTCCATTTCAATTTTTGCAAGAATAACACCTTCAGTCACCCAATCTATTTTTACACCTACTTCAGAAAGTGCCTCAAAATAAGTTAAACGTGCTAATTCAAAATAGGTTATAAAATTGGCATTATTTACATGCCCCATCATATCTATGTCTTTAAATCGTATTTGAACAGGTGTTTTTTGCTTGAATTGTGTCATAAGGCAATTTAGAATTAATAAATATAAATTTTACAGATTTTAATAAAAGACAATAAAAACAATTAATCCAACTTTTCATAAATCGAATTATTACTTTTAAATTCTGGTACTAATGTTTTCATTTTTTTAACAATCAATTTATTATCCTGTTGATCGAATAATGCAATTAATTCATTAATGCTAGTTGTTATTTCATTTAAATCATATTCTTTCACTTTTGCTTTCATTATTTGCGTATGATGAGTAGGCAAAGTATTTTCATGGTCAGCTAGTAGCTCTTCGTAAAGTTTTTCTCCAGGGCGTAAACCTGTGTATACAATGCTTATATCTTTATCTAAAGTCAAGCCAGAAAGTTTAATCATTTTTTTTGCTAACTCTACAATTTTGACAGATTTGCCCATATCAAAAATAAAAATTTCAGCCCCTTGTCCCATTGCACCAGCCTCTAGCACTAATTGGCAGGCTTCCGGAATAGTCATAAAATACCTTGTAATATCAGGATGGGTAATGGTTAAAGGCCCGCCATTTTCTATCTGCTGACGAAACCTTGGTATCACCGAACCATTAGAACCAAGTACATTTCCAAAACGAGTGGTAATAAATTTAGTATTTGATTTTTTACTAAGTGATTGGGTATAAATTTCAGCAATGCGCTTGCTTGCCCCCATCACATTCGTAGGGTTTACAGCTTTATCAGTGGAGATCATCACAAATTTTTCCACCTTATATTCAACTGACAAATCAGCCAGGTTTCTTGTGCCTAGAACATTGGTAAAAATTGATTCGGATGGATTATTTTCCATCATAGGAACGTGTTTATAAGCAGCGGCGTGAAAAACAATTTGAGGATTGAATGTTCGAAATACATTTCCCATGCGCTCCCTGTTGCGCACATCACCAATAACTACTTCATAGCATTGTTGTTTATGCTTATCAAAAAGTTCCAATTCTATTTCGTATAAAGGAGATTCTGCCTGATCCACTAAAATAATTAGTTTCGGATTAAAAGGGATTATCTGCCTAACAATTTCACTGCCTATACTTCCTGCAGCACCTGTTACCAATATAACTTTACCCGATAACTGTTTTTCTATATCCTCTTTATCTAATATAATAGGGTCGCGGCCCAACAGGTCTTCAATTTTCACTTTTTTAATTTGCTTAAAACTTAATTCACCATTTATCCAATTGGTAATTGGAGGCACAGTCAATATCTTGATAGTATAATTCAAACAGGTATCCACTATTTGCTGTTTACGCGCAGGCAATAAATTTTGAATCGAAATAATTAAATGTGCCACGTTATTATTTTGTAATAATTCATCTAATTTATCAAGACCAACAATCTTGGTACCTTCAAGCATCTTACCATGTTTTTTTTTGTTATCATCAATAAATGCTAAAACTTTATATTTTGTTCCGGCATCACGGTCCAAAGTACGTTTGGTAATAATCCCAGAAGCTCCGGCACCAAAAATAATAACACTTCTTTTTTCTTTATTCGGATTAGTTAATTCAAAATAAAGTGCCTTAAACATTACACGCAAACTAATCATTAAAAATGTAGTTGCCATATAATCAATTATAATAATGGAAAAGGGTATAAGGTATTTACCATTGATAAAATTTGAGCTAATAATATTAATGATAACAAAAATTAAACTGCCAATAGTTATAACAGAAAATATACGTTGTGAATCTTTCGAACTTGTATATTTTATAATACCCTGGTATATTTTAGATATATAAAAAGAGATAGCCCTTAAACCTAGTACCACTAAAAAAACTATAGGGAAATCTTTTATTGTAGCTTCAGGAATAGCAAAATTAAACCTTACTAAATAGGCCAATATCAAAGAAAATAAACAAATTTTTAAGTCGATGATAAAAATCACCCATCGGGGCATGTTCCGCAGAAATAGTAAATTGAGTGTTTTCATAAATATTGAGCCCAAAGATATGAAAATTGATAGCTTATCTGATGGTTTCCAAAATATAAAATAAAACTGCAGCAATAAAACAATACTAATAAAAGGTAAATATCTATCTATATACCTACCAGTACTTTACAAACATTTGGAGGAGTATATAAATTGCTAAGCATTTTAAAAAATTCATTCAAAAATAATCTAAGACATCATGAGGATACTAATATACAAATTGTTTATTTAAAAACGCATATTACCACTTTTCAAAATTAGATAATGGCTGTTAATAATTTTGGAATGAAATAAATTTAAATGCTACATATTAATTGATTCAAGTATTTAGAATTTTAAAATTAAAATATTCAATATATTTGCACAAAAATTAAAAAAGAATTTAAACAGATGCAACAAATAATAGAAGCTGCTTGGATAAATCGCGACTTACTAAAAGACGAGAAAACAACAGACACCATTCATAAGCTTATTGAGATGCTTGACAAAGGTGAGATACGTGTGGCTGAGCCTATTGGCGACGCATGGAAAGTAAATGATTGGATTAAAAAAGCTGTAATACTGTATTTCCCTATTCAAAAAATGAAAACTATTGAAATAGGCATTTTTGAATTTTACGATAAAATGAAATTAAAAAACAATTATGAATCTTTAGGGGTTCGTGTTGTTCCAAATGCAGTTGCACGCTATGGTTCATATTTATCTAAAGGAGTTATATTGATGCCCAGCTATGTAAATATAGGAGCTTATGTAGATAGCGGTACAATGATTGACACTTGGGCTACTGTTGGTTCCTGCGCTCAAATAGGTAAAGATGTTCACATTAGTGGAGGTGTAGGAATTGGTGGAGTACTGGAACCAGTTCAAGCTGCTCCTGTAATTATTGAAGATGGTTGTTTTATTGGCTCCCGCTGTATCATAGTAGAAGGGGTGCATGTAAAAAAAGAAGCTGTACTTGGTGCCAATGTGGTACTTACCAAATCAACAAAAATTATAGATATAACTAATGCAGAGCCTATTGAATATAGAGGTTTTGTCCCTGAACGTTCGGTAGTAATTCCTGGGTCATATACTAAAAAATTTCCTGCCGGCGAATATCAAGTACCTTGCGCATTAATTATTGGGAAACGCAAGGAAAGTACTGATTTAAAAACATCATTGAATGCTGCTTTAAGAGACCATGATATTGTTGTTTAATATTTTTTTGATTGAAATGAAAAACATCCATTTTATTTTTAAATCTCTACTTTAAACTTTACTTGACACTGGGGAGAGTTAATTATTATTAGTTTATGAAGATTGCATACGACGCAAAAAGGGCTTTTCTTAATAATAGTGGATTGGGTAATTATGCCCGTACGCTTATTAAATCGGTAAATCAGTATTACCCTTCAAATAAATACACACTATTTACTACCCGCAAAGAAGAAAATGATTTTTATAAATTTATTGCCGAACAAAAAAACATTTTTATACAACAACCACAAAGTTTTATTGATAAAAAATTACAGTCGCGCTGGCGGTCTTTTGAAATTACAGAGTTATTAAATAACCAAGAAATAGATTTATATCACGGCCTTAGCAATGAACTTCCTATTAATATAAAAAAATTTAAGGGTAAAAAAATTGTCACTATCCATGATCTTATTTTTTTACGTCATCCACAATTATATTCTTTTCTGGATTGTAAAATTTACAATAAAAAATTTCGTGCTGCTTGTGAAATAGCCGATGTAATTATAGCTATTAGTGAAGAAACGAAAAGCGACATTGAAAAATATTATTCTATTCCAGAAAATAAAATAAAAGTAATCTATCAAAGTTGCGATGAATTATTCTATAAGAGGCCAACAGAAGCAAATATATCCGAAGTAATTATTAAACATCAATTACCGGAAACCTTTTTATTATATGTTGGTACTATTGAAGAACGGAAAAATTTATTGATATTGATTAAATCTTTAACATACACAAAAGATATTCCACTAGTTATTGTTGGAAAGCGAAAAAAATATTTCAAAAAAGTGATGGATTATATCCATCAACACAAGTTGGAAAACCGTATATTTTTTCTTGAAAATGTTAGTAATTCAGATTTGCCAATTATTTTCCGCCTCGCAACTGTTTTTATTTTACCATCCTTATTAGAAGGGTTTGGCATACCAATTATTGAAGCACTAATAAGTAAAACACCTGTTATTACTACCAAAGGAGGTTGTTTCCCTGAAGCCGGCGGCCCACATAGCATTTATGTTAATCCGAACGATGAAAAAGAATTGGCTGAAAATATAAATTATCTCATCAATTCAGAAAGCACACGAAAAACAATTGCAGAAAAAGGCTTTGCATATGCTGAGAAATTTCACCCCAAAAATATATCTAGCCAATTGATTTCATTATATAACAGCTAAATTATTTATCTTTACTTTCAATGTCAACAGCAACAATATATTTATCATGAGCAAAAAAGAAAAATTTACAGGCACAGGCGTAGCAATTGTTACCCCATTTAATAGTGATAAAAGTGTTGATTATAAGTCTTTAGGCAAACTTGTTAATTACATTATTAAAGGAGGGATTGAATATATTGTAGTATTGGGTACTACTGGCGAGTCTGTTACATTATCAAAAGATGAAAAAAAATTGGTCGTGGATTATGTCATAGAAAAGGTAAATAAGCGTGTTCCTATTGTACTTGGACTGGGAGGCAATGATACTAATGAAATTATTAAGAGCCTAAAGGTGAAAGCCGATTTTAATAATATTGACGCTATTCTTTCGGTATCACCGTATTATAATAAACCAAATCAGCTTGGTATTTATGAGCATTACAAATCAATTGCAAAAGAGTCGCCTGTACCTATAATATTATACAATGTTCCAGGACGAACTGCTTCAAATATTACTGCTGCTACAACTGTAAAATTAGCCAAGGACTTTAAAAATATAATCGCCATTAAGGAAGCATCAGGCAATTTAGAGCAGTGCATGAAAATAATTAAACACAAACCCAAAGATTTTTTAGTTATTTCTGGCGACGACATGCTTACATTACCAATGATAGCTTGTGGTGCCGAGGGGGTAATTTCTGTTATAGCAAATGCTTTTCCGAAGGATTTTTCGGAAATGACGCGCCAAATATTGGCCGGCAATGTTAATGTAGCTCAAAAATTACATTATAAATTTACCGATATTATCGAACAGCTATTTGCCGATGGCAACCCTGCTGGCATTAAAGCTGTTTTAGAGCTACAAAATATTTGTACAGCGAATGTGCGTTTGCCTCTAGTAAAAATAAATAAGGATACCCAAAAAGAGCTTGAAAAATTAATGGATTTATTTGAATAATTTCCATCCATTATTTATGCTATCCAAGCTTGTTATAAATTAGATATTATTTTTGAAATAGAGCAATCATAAGGTATAACCAATGAAACAATATTCCCTGTTTTTATTTACCTAAAAGCCATTATGAATGTGCACATTAGACCAAAAAACACCCTAGGGTTAAATACTAATATTCAAACGATAGATTTTTCTTTATTTTTTGTTAATTTCCATCAAGAAAAAAATTAAAAGGCGGCTTAAATATTTTTCAATAACCTAAGTAAAGCTTTCAAAATAATTTCGACAAAACAGATATATTAATAAAAACAGATGATTTCATTTTTTTTCAATAAACATCCTTATGAAAACGCGCGTGAGGAATGAACAAAAGCGATGCGGGTTGCAGGTGGGGAGGAATCGTTTGTTCTTGATTTTTTGTTTCTTTGGTATCAAGACAAAAGAAAAAAACACAGTTTTTGAACCATTTAATTTGCGGATTTATTTAGAAAACTTGACTAAGGAATTGGGACAAGACAATCTTTCCATTTTGACTTGTTCTTTTGCCATTTTTCCGCGTTGTAAAATCGTTAAATAGTTAACGCTATTCGGCCTCATTTACGCCTTGAAAAATAACAAAATAACTACGTCAATTCTTTGAACTTTATTTTGTCCTAACTCCTAATTGATATTAAAATTATTTATAGGTACTTTTAAAAATAATAAAGAGTCATCATTTACTGTTTAAAATTTCAATTCATTAAAAAAACTGTGAAAACTAAAGCATTAGAACTACTACAATACTTTTTTTTACTCTCACTGGGTTTACTTTTATCTTGGCTATTTTTTAAAGATTTAAATTTCACTGATATACAGCAGGTAATAAGTACTGGCAATTTTTATTGGTGTTACCTGGTGCTACTTGTTTCTATTTTAGTATATATATTAAGAGTGTTGCGCTGGCAAATGCTTATAAAAGCAACAGGTTACAGCAGTGGTTTCATGAACCTTTTAGCTGCTTTATCTATTGGTTATTTTGTAAATTTTGCTGTGCCACGGCTAGGTGAAATCACACGCTGCCTATCGGTAAAAAAAAATAGCAATATACCCATTATGCAACTTTTAGGCACTGTTATTATTGAACGGGTAATTGACGTATTGTGCTTATTACTGGTTTTGCTGCTTACTTTAATTTTCCAGTTTAATTATGTTATTGACTTTTTTTATGAGAATATTTTCAAACCAATTTATCATGATATATATAGTAAACTCATAAACGGTAACTATTTTTCACTTTTTATATTTTTAACAGCATTAATTTGCAGCTTCGTTTTATTTTATTATTTCCGTAAAATTATACTTAAGAAATCGCCAAAATTAATAGTACAGTTCATTCAAGGATTAAAGGAAGGATTTATAAGTATTGCTAAACTAAAGCAAAAACGAATATTTATTCTTTATACCATTTTAATATGGGTATGCTATTATTTAATGACCTATTTTTGGTTTTTTGTTTTTGATGAAACCTCTATTTTAACTTGGGGTGCCTGCCTTACTATATTAAGTATAGGCACTATTGGACGTTCAATACCTATACAGGGGGGTGGAATGGGAGCTTACCATTTTTTGGTGGGACAAGTGGTACTACTTTATGGTATTACCGGAATAGTTGGTAAAACATTGGCTACACTAATTCATGCAGGACAAACATTTTTCACCTTTGCTATGGGACTTGTTGGATTAATTATTTTTTTTGTTAGTTATTGGAGAAGGTAATAAAAACTCCAAACAAAAAAAAGCGGTTAACAAAAGAATGCAATTAAAATTAATTGATTCAATCATTAACCACTATTTTTTATCTAAGAGATATACTTTTTATCTTAATAACAATATTTATTTTCAGAAATTAATTTTGCTGCAATGCTACGTCTTGCAGCAGTAGAATTAATAGGAGCTGTTTTTGTAAAACGTTTTAATCCCATAAGCATAATGCGTTGCTCATCGCCATCAGTATAACTATTAATAGCCTCTTTTCCTGATTTATGAATTCTATCAGCAGCGTCATTCAAATAGACTCGCATAATGTCCAATTGCTCCTTGCAAGCTTCTTCACCACGTTTGCCTACTAATTTCTCTACGCGTAATTGTAATGATTCACAAACATATAATTCAATTATCATGTCGGCCAAGTTCATAAGTATTTCCTGCTCTTTGGCTAAATTTGCCATTAGCTTTTGTACAGCGGAGCCAGCCACCATAAGTATTGCTTTTTTGAAATTTGTGATATATTTTTTTTCATCAGAGAACAATGATTTCTCATCAGCACCAAAATCAGGGATACTCATTAATTCGCCAGCAACTTTTTGAGCAGGGCCCATTAAATCTAGTTCACCCTTCATAGCACGTTTAAGCATCATATCTACGGTAAGCATGCGGTTAATTTCGTTTGTTCCCTCAAAAATTCTATTGATACGAGAATCGCGGTAAGCTCTATCCATAGGAGCTTCTGCGCTATAACCCATACCGCCATATATTTGAACCCCTTCATCGGAAACGTAATCTAATACTTCAGAAGCATGCACTTTTAAGATAGCCGCTTCAACAGCAAATTGTTCCGTTCCTTTCAGTTTTGCTTTCGCCTCATCCATACCACCAGCAATTAATGCGTTTGTTGCATCTTCTATGTTTTGACTAGCTCGGTAAGTCGCGGCTTCTGTAGCATAGGTGCGAATAGCTTGCTCAGCAATTTTATGGCGGATAGCACCATATTTTGAAATTGGCCTTCCAAATTGCTGACGTTCATTAGCATATTTTACCGATTGCGTAATAATTTCTTTTGAGCCACCAATGCATGCACCAGCAAGTTTTACACGACCAAGGTTTAATATATTTACGGCAATTTTAAATCCATTCTGGCGATCAGAAAGTAAATTTTCTACCGGCACTTTACAGTCATTAAAAAATACTTGACGTGTAGAACTTCCTTTTATACCCATTTTATGTTCCTCTGGATTTAAAGTAATACCACCATAGTTTTTTTCAACAATAAAAGCACTTAAATTTTCGTCGTTATCAATTTTTGCGAAAACGGTAAAAATATCAGCAAAACCACCATTAGTGATCCACATTTTTTGACCATTCAAAATATAATGTTTACCATCTGGAGTAAGTACCGCTTTTGTTTTACCAGAATTAGCATCCGAACCGGCACTTGGCTCTGTTAAGCAATAACAAGCTTTCCATTCGGCGCTTGCCAACTTAGGTATGTATTTTGCTTTCTGTTCTGCATTTCCATAATATAAAATTGGTAGTATTCCAATTCCTGTATGAGCCGAAATTGCTACAGCAAAAGAATGACCTGCACCAAGTACTTCGGTTACTAACATAGAAGTAATAAAATCTTTACCAAAGCCACCAAACTCTTCAGGCACCGAAATCCCTAACAAGCCCAATTCTCCTGCTTTATTTAATAAATCTACCATAAGCCCTTCTTCTTGCGCATCTATGCGATCAAGGTTAGGCCATACGTTTTGTGCCAAAAAATCATGGCAAGTTTTAGCTATCATTAATTGTTCTTCATTCCACTCTTCCGAAATAAAAATATCATTTGCGTCTGTTTCTTTAATAAGGAATTCTCCTCCTTTTAATGCATTCATAGTTTTAGTTATTGTTGTCATAGTTTTATTTATATGGGTGAATATTTGAATTATAACTATTTAATTATTGAATATTTTAATTTTAGATAATAGGATAAGTTTCGTTAATTTTTATTGTTAAAGTATTAATCATAACAGACAATTATAATTTTTATGGCGTCCTATATAATTTTAATAACAATTAAAAAAAATTACATCATTTCAAAAACTCCTGCTGCGCCTTGCCCAGTTCCTATGCACATTGAAACAATACCGTATTTTTTTTCCCTGCGTTTTAATTCATTAAACAGTTGTACTGATAATTTTGAGCCCGTACATCCCAGCGGATGACCCAATGAAATAGCGCCCCCATTAACATTTACTATCTCCGGATTCAAATTTAATTCACGAACTATTGCTAATGATTGAGAAGCAAATGCTTCATTTAACTCAATTAAATCGATTTGGTTTAAATTCATCCCAGCAATTTTTAATGCTTTTGGGATAGCGGCAATAGGTCCAATTCCCATTATACGCGGTGGTACGCCTGCAACAGCATAACTAACTAGTCTGGCAATAGGTTTTAAATTATTTTCCTTCATAAATTTTTCACTAACTACCATTACAAAGGCTGCACCATCACTAGTTTGAGACGAGTTTCCAGCGGTAACGCTTCCTTTACCATCAAAAACAGGTTTTAATTTTGCAAGCGCTTCAATTGTTGTATCAGCGCGCGGACCTTCATCTGTGTCAATAATGAAATCTCTATTTTTCTTTTTTCCAGCCTCATCCAAATATGTTTCAGTAACTTTTACAGGAGCAATATCATCTTTAAATTTACCTTCTTTAATGGCTTTAATAGCTCTTTGGTGTGAATTAAAAGCAAATGCATCCTGATCCTCCCTGCTAACCTTATACTCTTTAGCTACAGCTTCAGCTGTTAATCCCATCCCCCAATAATAATCAGGATTAGAAAGTGCCATATTTGGTTCTGGCACAATTCTCCAGCCCCCCATGGGAATTAAACTCATACTTTCTGCACCACCAGCAATAATACAATCCGACAAACCGGCATTAATTTTTGCGGAAGCGATAGCAATACTTTCTAAACCAGAGGAACAATAACGATTCACAACCATTCCAGGAACCTTATCGGTATTAAAAGCCATTAGGGAAATAAATCTAGCCATATTCAAACCCTGCTCTGCTTCGGGCATAGCACAGCCTACAATTAAATCATCCACCTGATCATGATTTACTGTTGGTACGGATGCCATTAAATATTTAACAACACTTGCCCCTAACTCATCGGGCCGTGTGAAACGAAATCCCCCTCTGCCTGCCTTACCAACAGCACTTCGGAAACCTGCTACAATATATGCGTTCATAATTTTTATATTTTAATATTCGATTATTTTTATATTTATAAAATTTCAATTCAATTTTTGAAAAAATGTTATTGTTAAAGAGTGAAATTCAGAGGATAAATTTCATAAAAAAAACTAATAACAAAAGCATTAATTTCTTAATATTTTTCCACCAGTAATAATAGACTGAATCCTTTCCAATGTTTTTTTCTCACCGCACAACGATAAAAAAGCTTCTCGCTCCAAGTCCAATAAATATTGCTCACTAACTAAAGTTGGTGCGGATAAATCGCCACCACACAATACATATGCTAATTTCTGTGATATTTTTTCGTCATGGGGACTTATAAAATTACCTGCTCTCATTGTATTTGCGCCAAGGTATGCTAATCCAAGCGCTTGTTTACCAAGCACTCGTATATCTTTACGCTGCACAGGTTGGGTATAACCGGCTTCCGAAATTTCAATACAATTTGCTTTTGCTTCTGTTAATAAACGGTTACGTGAAATTACAATAACATCATTATCTTTTCTTAAATATCCTAAATCAAATGCTTCAGCTGCTGAAGTAGAAACTTTAGCTTGCCCGATAGTTAAAAAACGATTACGGAAATTGTTTAGCTCAACATCCCCTTCCTGAAGTTCGTCTGAAAGCCTTACAGCAAATTCTTTTGATCCACCACCGCCCGGTATTAATCCGACTCCAAATTCTACTAATCCCATATAGGTTTCGGCATGCGCCACTACCCTATCAGAATGTAAACTCATTTCGCAAGCACCACCCAATGCTAAATTATGAGGCGCTAATACCACTGGAATAGAGGAATAACGAATACGCATCATGGCATTCTGAAATGCTTTAATAGCAAAATTTAATTCGTCATATTCCTGTTCTACTGCCAACATAAATATCATACCTATATTTGCACCAGCACTAAAATTAGCACCTTCATTAGAAATTACCAATCCACGGAAATTTTTCTCGGCTATTTCAATTGATTTGTTTATACCCTCAATCACTTCACCACCTATAGAATTCATCTTTGTATGAAACTCTAAATTTAAAATTCCATCGCCAATATCGGTGAGTGTTGTGCCGCTATTTTTCCAGACAGTTTTGCTTGCACGAATATTGTCCAATAATATAAATGACTCTGTTCCAGGTATTACTTTATAGGTTTTGGAAGGGATATCATAATACTTCTTAGCCCCATTTTCTACTTTGTAAAAAGATGTTGCACCACTGGCAATCATATCAAAAACCCAAGTGGCAGGTTTATTTCCAGCAGCTTCCATTGCTGCAACAGTTTCGGCTACACCTAAAGCATCCCATGCTTCAAATGGCCCTAATTCCCATGCAAAACCAGCATTCATTGCCGAATCAATTTTAAAAAGCTCGTCAGTAATTTCAGGAATACGGTTACTTACATAAGCAAATAAACCATAAAAGGAGGCGCGATAAAAATCACCTGCTTTATCTTTTCCGGCAACAAGAACCTTCATGCGGGAGCGCACATTATCAATTGTTTTTGTTGCTTCTAAGGTAGCAAATTTCGCTTTTTGCGATTGCCTATATTCAAGTGTTTTTAAATCCAATGATTGAATTTCTGACTTCCCGTTGGCCCCCATAACTTTTTTAAAGAAACCTTGTTCTGTTTTACTTCCTAACCATTTATTTTCTACCATTTTAGAAATATAACTAGGAATTTTAAATGCTTCAATAGCCTCATCACCAGGGCAACTTGCAGCCACACCATTAGCCACATGAACAAGAGTATCTAAACCAACAACATCACAGGTGCGGAAAGTAGCTGATTTAGGGCGTCCTAAAACGGGGCCAGTTAATTTATCTACTTCGTCAATTGTCAAACCCATTTTTTCTACAAGATGAAACAAACTCATAATTCCAAACACACCAATTCTATTAGCAATAAAGGCTGGAGTATCTTTACATAAAACAGTAGTTTTGCCTAGGAATAATTCGCCATAATGCATCAAAAAATCAACCACTTCAGGAGAAGTTTTAGGGGTGGGAATAATTTCGAGTAATCTTAAATAACGTGGAGGATTAAAAAAATGAGTGCCACAGAAATGTTTTTGGAAATCTTCGCTTCTACCTTCAATCATCAAATGAATTGGAATACCAGATGTATTTGAGGTTATAAGAGTTCCTGGCTTGCGGTATTTTTCAACATTTTCAAATACTTGTTTTTTAATATCCAATCTTTCAATTACTACTTCAATGATCCAATCACAGGAAGCGATATTTTTAATGTCATCATCGAAATTGCCGGTGGTAACACGTTTTGCATAGGATTTACGATAGATTGGAGAAGGGTTTGACTTTAACGCAAATTCAAGTGCGTCATTGACAATTTTATTTCTACTTTTTTTATCTTCCGTAGCGCCTTTTGGTAAAATGTCTAATAATAAAACTTCAATACCAATGTTTGCAAAATGACAGGCAATGCGACTTCCCATTACACCAGAGCCAAGTACAGCTACTTTTTTTATTATTCTATTCATATTTTTTTATAAAATTAACAGGTAGATATTTAATAATTATTTTTCTTTTGTTTTACAATATTATTTGTTTTAATAAATAATTATTACCCTTGCTTCTGCGATTTATGGCGCTGTTCTGCTAGGAGGGTAATTTCATTAATTATAGTATAAAATTCTTCAATTCTTTGCTTCCCAATTTTTTCTTCAACTAAAGTGTTGAAGTCCCTAACAATATTTTTTGCAAGTTCTTTATAACCTGTCCCTTTTGGCGTTAATAATAATTTAACTTTACGTTTATCAGAAGTATCTACTTTTTTAATTATCAACTTTTCGGCTTCAAGTGTTTTTATAATTCTCGAAAGAGATGTACTTTCCATTCCTAATTTAGGTGCTACATCAGTTGCATAGGACCCTTCTTTACTATCAATATTCAAAAGGAAATACCCCATAGAAATTGTACCACCGTGTTGCATTGCCTCGGCATTATACATTCGGCTTATTATTTGCCAACCATTTTTTAATTTTGAATCAACGGTTTCGGTGCGCTTTATTTTCATTTCGGGAACAAATATAATACATTTTATTATGCAAGCATAATAAAATGCATCTATTTTGTAAATATTTAATTAATAAGGTAGGGGAAGCATAGGCCGAAACCAAAGGCGGAACTGGTATAAAGTTCAAAAAAATGAGGTGAAAACAGGATAAAGTACTAACATACAGCAGTTAGGTATAAAGTTTTAACCAATACTGATATTAAGGCTAGGTGATTCTACTTGCAATTTCACTTTTGATATAATACTTTTAAAACCGGCATTAAATTGAAAATGCTAGCATTACTTGCCTTGCTTTCAATCCTTAAAATTTGAGTCTTTTGAACACATATCAATTTAAGTAATTCTTCCTGTGTAAATTTGCTCTCTTTACGCTTCTTTTTAATAGCTTTTTCGATTAAGTACATTTTAAATCCATACTTAAAATTATCCCTGTTGGGGGTACAAACTTTTCCAATAAGTTTATGTTGAACCTAATCCAATGGGTATGTTTTCATTTTTTGTTCTTTAGTATTTTGCTTTTCATTTCTCAACAAAAGAACATAGAAAAATTACATTTTGCACTTATTAATATTTAAGCTATACTAATTTTTCAATTGAGTTTTTTATTTAATCCCATCAACTCTAAAACAGCATTATTAACATTAACAATACCTCCAGAAACACATAGTTCCTTCATTTTTACTTTTCTATTACCTGAACCAGGTATAATAACTTTCTTTTTATAACGTACTACAGTTTTCATTAATACAGCCTTTACTTCATCCGCCTTTAATTCAGGAAAATAGCCCCTAATAACTGCTGCAACACCAGCCACAGTTGGCGATGCCATGCTAGTGCCAGATTCGTTAACATATTTATTATCAGGAATAGTAGAATAAATATCAACACCAGGAGCAAATAAATCAACTTTGGTTTTACCAAAATTAGAAAACGAACCTATTAGATTTTTACCTCCACTAAATGAACTAGCACCTACCTCTATCCAATTTGGAACAATTCTATCTGAAATTAATTCACGATTAGGAAAAGAAAGTTCTTTGTCGCTATTTTTTGAATCATTACCAGCCGCATGTATCAATAAAACATCTTTGGATAATGCATAGTTCAGAGCATCATCCACCAATTTTTTATCAGGAGAATAGTATTTTCCAAAACTCATATTAATAATTTTGGCGCCATTATCTACTGCATATTTAATAGCACAAGCAATATCCTTATCCCTCTCATCACCATTTGGAACAGCTCTTATAGGCATAATTTTTACATTAGCAGCTATCCCATTAATCCCTATATTATTATTTCTTATTGCAGCAATAATACCTGAAACATGTGTGCCATGGAGCGCGTCGGGCCCCTTTACGCGATTACAGCCATAATATGGATTATTCAAATTACTTAAATCGTCCCCAACTATATATTCACGTATTGAATCAGCGTTCATCTGATTATATTTTAGGGAATTTTCAAAATTCTCTTTTCCATTTTTAAGCTCCTCCTCTAACTTTTCTGGCTTAAGTCCTAGGAGGAATAAAAACTTCATCCTTTTCTTAATTTTTTTATCCAAACCGTTTTCAGGAACAAAATTCTTCAAGGCTTCCTTAGAAAGCAAACCATTATTTTGTTTTTTTACTTTATCCAAAAAACTGGAAAAAAATTGAATGTTATTTAATTGAAGTTCCAGCGTTTTTTGTTCATTAAAAAAACTGATCTTTATCTTTTTATAATAAATAAATTCTTTTAATTCAGCATCTATTAATTTTGAAGTATCCGCATTTTCAAACTTTTTGTTTAGCTTATGAAAAATACGAGCAAGCTCTGACGATTCATAATTGATATCACTATTTTTTCCGCCCAAAAAACTCCAACCATTAACATCATCA
Source organism: Chitinophaga pinensis (assembly GCA_945865315.1). Classification (GTDB taxonomy): domain Bacteria; phylum Bacteroidota; class Bacteroidia; order 2-12-FULL-35-15; family 2-12-FULL-35-15; genus 2-12-FULL-35-15. The sequence goes on from CAMBDK010000013.1 coordinate 39,996, forward strand.
ATATATCCATTCTTATCATCGTCAATATTATTATCAGCTATTTCACCTTCATTTTTCCAAATAATATCTTTTAAATCTTCGTGCTCTATGTCTGTTCCAGAATCAATTACTGCAACAATTACAGTATTCGCTTTTTTATCCTTTAAAGAGAGATATGCGTTTTCAAGGCCTATACCATATACCTTATCAGTTAAGGGATTTAATAATTGCCAATTTTTAGGTGCTTTTTTTTGAGCTAATAAAGAGGAAGTGAAAAAAATTAACAATAGGAATATGCAATGCTTTACCATATCACATTTTAAGTCTTAAATAATAAATGAATAAATATTAAAAAATAATTTACTAAACTGAAATATTACAATCAGATGAATAAATTCTTAAATTTCATTTTAGAACTTTTAAAAAAGTATTAACAAAATTCGTTAAAAGCTAATTGTAAATTTTCAGCAATCATTTGAGCACTGCGTCCTTCAATATGATGACGTTCTACAAAATGTACCAACTTACCATCTTTAAATAATGCCATAGCAGGGGATGATGGCGGATACGGTGCGAAATATTTTCGTGCCTCAGCAACAGCTTCTGTATCAAAACCAGCAAAAACTGTAGTAATCCTGTCGGGTCTTTTTGTCCCCTGTACAGCTAGCTTTACACCTGGACGTGCTGCCCCTGCTGCGCATCCGCAAACGGAATTTACAACAACTAAAACAGATCCTTTACTATTAATTGCCTCTTTTACAGATTCGGGAGTGGTTAAATCCTCAAAACCAAATGTTACAAGCTCTGCTTTCATTGGTTTTACCATACTTTCTGGATACATAATATTTTATATTTTTAATAAATAATTTGAAAATTTTCTTCCAAAGTTACAAAAGATTCTATTATACACTGTATTTAATGTATTAGAATTGTAATACTCCTAAGTATTTTATCATTTATAAAACATAGAAAATAAAAAAAACAATATTATATTTGATTAAAAAGCATTAAAACTACATTTCCTATAAATCAATGTTTCGGTAGTTTTTACAATAAATAAAAAAAATACAAAAAAATCAATGGTTTTGAGGCAACAAGTCAATTTCTAAAATAGGCGCCAATAAAAGGTTAAAAAAAACTACCGAACAATTGTATATATTTACAAAGCTTATAAAGTCTATAATAAAATAAATAAATAAAAATTGCAAAACAGCTCTTATTAGATTAAAAATTGGTTCTATTTAGATATATTTGCTTAAAATTATAAACTATTTAAGATGAAATTTAAAAATAAAATTTTTCTAACAATTTTACTATTACCAAATTATTTTGCGTTATTTTCTCAGACGCTACTGATAGAGAAAATCACTCGCAATGGAAATGAATTAGTTATTCCATATGAAAAGTACCAGCTGAGCAATGGATTAACAATTTTGATTCACGAGGACCATTCCGATCCAATTGTTTATGTAGATGTAACTTACCATGTAGGCTCAGCGAGAGAGCAAGAAGGTCGTTCTGGATTTGCTCATTTTTTTGAACACATGATGTTTCAAGGTTCGGAGCACATCGCTGATGAACAGCATTTCAAAATTGTTACTGAGGCAGGTGGTGTGTTAAATGGTACTACAAACATTGACAGAACAAATTATTTCGAACTACTTCCATCCAATCAATTAGAAACAGCCTTATGGCTAGAATCCGACAGAATGGGATTTTTACTTGATTCGGTAACCCAGAAAAAATTTGAGATTCAACGAGCCACAGTAAAAAATGAAAGAGGACAAAATTATGATAACCGACCTTATGGCCTTGTTCATGAAAAAGTGTGCGAAGCCTTTTATCCTGTTACACATCCTTATTCCTGGCAAACTATCGGTTATATTGATGATTTAAATCGCGTGGATGTAAGCGACTTGAAAAATTTTTTTAAACGTTGGTATGGACCCAACAATGGAACTTTAACAGTTTCTGGAGATGTGTTACCAAAGGATGTTATTAAATTAGCAGAGAAATACTTTGGGCCTATACCTAGAGGTCCTGAGGTAAAACCCCAGTTTTTTTCTCCAATAATCTTAAACGAGGATCGTTATATTTCATATGAAGATAATATCCGCGCACCACAGCTATCTTTTACTTTCCAATCTATTCCTCAATATTCGGCCGATGAAGCTGCGCTAGACATTTTAGCCGATATTTTAGCTGGCAGTAAATCTTCCATCTTTTACCAAAATTTCGTGAAAACTCAACTTGCACAATCTGTCGATATTGGAAATTATACTGGAGAATTGAATGGTCAATTTAATATTACTGTAAAAACATTCCCCGATAAAACATTAATAGAAATGGATACTTTAATACGCAACTCTCTAAAGGAATTTGAAAAAAAGGGCGTAATAGAGGACGATCTTAAAAAATTTAAAGCTGGTTTTGAATCTAATATGGTAAATTCTATATCAAGTGTTAGGGGTAAAGGAGGTATGCTGGCTTCCTTCCAAACCTTTAATAATAATCCTAATTATATTAGGAATGAAATTGAACGGTATAATTCAGTATCGAAAGAGGACGTGATGCGAGTATATAATAAATATATAAAAAATCAACATGCTGTAATTTTAAGTGTATATCCAAAAGGAAAACCAGAAATTATTGCCAAAGCAAATAACTTTGTTCCACCAATTCGTAATATTAATAATACGGAAGCCATTGAATATAAAAACATCATTTATAAAAAAGCAATTGAAACTTTCGACAGGACGAAAAAACCATTACCGAATGCTTCCCCCATTGTAAAAGCACCTGATTATTGGATTCAAAATTTCGACAATGGATTAAAAATTATAGGAGCGGAAAATAATGAAGTTCCTGACATTACAATTCAATTAAATATTGAAGCAGGCCATCAATATGAAAAAATTGAAAAAGCCGGCATTTCAGTTTTACTTACTAGTCTATTGAATGAATCTACACTGTATCATTCTGCCGAACAAATAGTAGAAAAACTAGAACGCATTGGAAGCAGCATAAATTTTGTAACTAATGGGCAAGAAATAACTATGAATTTGACCTCTTTAATTAAAAATATAGATTCAACTTTAGTAATAGCTGAAGAAATATTATTCCATCCCAAATTTGATAAAGAAGATTTTGAACGTATAAAAAAACAAAAACTAGAATCAATAGCAAACCAAGCAACACAGGCCCCAACAATTGCTAACAATGTTTTTTCAAAACTAATGTATGGTAGCAATCATATCATGGGAATACCATCCATAGGTACAAAGGAATCGGTAAATTTAATTACGCTAAATGATGTAAAGGAATATTATAAAACATATTTTTCTCCCAAAATTGCAACTACAGTTATTGTTGGAGATATCACCAAGGAATCAATTATTTCAAAATTAACATTTTTAAAAAATTGGAAAGGAGAAAATATTTTACACATGCAGGAATCTAAAATACCCGTAATTGACAAAACAAAAATTTATATTGTAAATAAAGAAAAGGCTCCCCAATCAGAAATAAGAATTGGATACATGGCGATGCCTTTCGACGCATTGGGCGACTACCATAAATCCGGTATAATGAATTATGTATTGGGCGGTGCATTTAACAGCCGTATAAATTTAAATTTAAGAGAATTACATGGCTATACTTATGGTGCCAGCTCTGCATTTTCTGGTAACAAATTTACAGGACCATTCCTTGCCCGTTCAGCTGTAAAATCCAATGCCACAGATAGCTCTATCGTTGAGTTTATTAAAGAAATTAAAAATTATGCTGATAAAGGTATAACAAATGAAGAACTTACTTTTACAAAAAACTCCATTAGCCAGAATGAAGCACTAAGGTATGAAACATCTTCACAAAAAGCTGGTTTCATTAAACGAATATTGGATTATAATCTAAATAAAAATTTTGTAGCAAAACAAAGTGAACTATTAAAATCAATTACAAAAAAAGATATTGATATCCTTTCTAAAAAATATCTACCCTATAACGCAATGGCTATTGTTGTAGTTGGTGATATTGTTAAAATTTATGATGGTTTGAAAAAATTGAACTTTGAAATAATTGAATTGGACACCGATGGAAATCTTATAAAAGAAAGCGGAAAAATCATACTAGAAAAACCGAAAAAAGAGGAGGAGCAGAAGAAAGAGGTGAATACAGAACCAATAAAAAAACTACCAGCTGAAGGTAAAAAGAAAGCAAAGTTTACTATTAACACACAATCAAAGTAAAAAAATAATTTATTTTAATTACCTTTTCTGCTGAAAAAAGGTTTTCATCAAAAAAGCACATTCTTCTTTTAGTACACCGCTAATTATTTCAGTTTTAGGATGAAGTATTTCCTTGTGGCTCAACAAATTAAACCCTCGCTTAGTGTCCTGAGCACCATAAACTAATTTACCAAATTGTGCCCAAAAAATAGCACCAGCACACATCAAACAAGGCTCAATAGTTACATAAATGGAGCAATCATTAAGATATTTACCATTCAAAAAGTTGGATGCAGAAGTAATTGCTTGCATTTCAGCATGCGCTGTTACATCATTAAGGAGTTCAGTTAAATTATGTGCTCTAGCAATAATTTTACCTTTACAAACAATAACAGCGCCTATAGGTACTTCATTGGCAGCAAAAGCTTTTTTAGCCTCTTTTATTGCTTCCTGCATAAAATATTCATCCGTAAAAACTAGTAAACTCATTGTTTTAAATATGTTTGTGAAAAACTAATTATAATTAAAGTTTAAAAAACTTAAATTTAACAAAAAAAATCAACTTTTGTTATGTAATTTTGTAAAATTAATAATTTAAAAATTGAATAAAAATAAATATATAATGTTGAAAACAAAAACTAATATTCTTAGTAAAATAACATTGATGCTTATTCCATTTTTGTTAATTTTCACGTTAAATTATGCCCAAAATACAGACGAGCTTTCATTACCATCTTTAAATCTTATTCCCAATGGAATAGAAAAAAATAATTATCTACTTTATTCTGATAAAAGTGGGAAATTAAAAATTGAATTGGGTAAATTGATGGAAGAAAAAAGGATGTTAATTTTAAAATGCAAAAGTTTAACAGCAGCAGCGCCGGATGATAAAAAATGTCAAACTGAAATTACTAATTTTAAAGCTGGTTTAAATTTACTTACGTTAAAAATCAATCTTTTTAATTCTGAGTTAGAGGAAATCGTTTACAATGATCCTGCCTTAGAT
>CAMBDK010000014.1 GCA_945865315.1 Chitinophaga pinensis
ATACCATTTGATAAATCATTCCTATCGATGGTATATGATACGCCAGTAGTACTTTGATTGCTTTGTATATTTGATGTTAAAGCAATGCTTTTAACTTCTCTACCTACCATATCATAAATTATTATGGATAAATCATTATTCCCAAATAGCCCTTTAATTTCAATAGTTGCTGATGTGTTGAAAGGATTTGGGTAAATGCTTACTACGTTAGAATCATCTAACTTATCGATACCCAAAAAGCTGATTATTGGGAAAGGGGGTGACGTGGCAGTACAGCCCGCTGCGTTAGTTACTAACACTGTATAATTACCATTTTGTGTTGCCAAGTGATTTTGTGCTACTTCTCCTGGTAATATTATTCCATTCAAAAACCATTGATAAGTTAAACCTGGTGAAGAAGTCAGGAGGTTCTGAATTTGTGTGATATTAGCAGTTACACCCGGATTAACGGTAATAGTTACTACTTGTGTACCCGAACAATTACCAAAAGTGCCAGTAACGGTGTAAGTTGTTGTGGCTGTTGGATTTGCTGTAACAGTAGCTGTATTCGAATTACTTAAACCTGTTGTTGGAAGCCATGTGTATGAATTAGCACCATTAGCTGTTAAGATAGCACTCTCTCCTGCACAAATAGTTTCCGATGAAGGACTAACAGTTGTATTAGGAGCCAAACATGGCGTTGTAATACATATGCTAAAAGTTGTAGTTGTTGGCACGGATGCGCTATAATGGTATACTCTTATTAAGTATGTGTCGCCTATTACAAGTGAATTAGCATTTAATATTTCGGTACCTCCTGCAAATGAAGTATCGCCGCAGGCAATATTGGTTCCTGTACAATTACCAGAGCGTAAATCTATTACTGCATCAAAGCTTAAAGAGCCTATAACTGTAATTTGATGTGTTGTAGCAGTTGCAACAAAACTATACCAAATATCATCATTAGCTGTACCGGAACAAGTTGCTGGTATGGATTGTGTTGCACCATTTACATCCCCAATAACTGTTCCTCCACAGCTGGTACCGTAAGTTGTTAATGAAATAGCCGAAGCACATTCATTATTAACTGGTGCTGCTGGTGGTGGACCTGGCGTTGTTATACATATTGTAAAGGTAGTGGTTGTCGGAACAAAACCGCTATAATGATAAACGCGAACAAAATAAGTTGCGCCAATGGTTAAGCCTGTAGCCGTAATAATTTCGGTACCTCCGTTAAATGTTGCATCAGCACATCTGATATTTGTACCATTACAATTTCCTGAACGTAAGTCTAATACTGCATCAAAACTAGCTGATCCTACCACAGTAATATTGTGTGAGGTGTCTGTGGCAACAAAACTATACCAAACATCATCATCTGCTGTTCCTGTGGAACCCCCACATGTAATGGCAGGTATGGACTGAGTAGCGCCAGTAACATTTCCAGTTGTTGCTCCTCCACACGTTGCACCATATACAATTAATGAAGTGGCACCTGAACAATTATCATTAATTGGGGCAGTTGATGAAGGAGTAGTAATACAAATTGTAAATGTAGTAGTTGCTGGCGGAGTAGATCCATAATGGTAAACACGCACAAAATAAGTAGTGCCAATCGTAAGATTATTAGTAACGATAGTTTCTGTGCCTGCCGCTATAGTTAAATTTGCACAATCTATATTTGCACCACTGCAAGCATTAGTACGTAATTCAATAACTGCATCAAAATTTGTTGATCCAATTACATTAATAGTGTGAGTTACGGCTGTCGCAACAAAGCTATACCATACATCAATTGCTGTAGAACCTGTTAAGCCATTACAAGCTATTGGCGCTGCTGATTGTGTTCCTCCATTTATATCCCCAGTGGTTGCTCCACCACAAGTAGCTCCATAAACAGTGAGTGATGTAGGGCTGCCACAAAAGTCATTTATTGGTGTAGCGGACGATGGTGTTGTAACACATATTGTGAATGTAGTTGTTGCTGGTACAGCGCTACCAAAATCATAAACACGAACAAAATAGGTGTTGCCAATTGTTAGTCCTGTTAAATTAATAAGTTCTGTGCCTCCTGCTGTAGTTGCATCAGCACAATTAAGATTTACTCCTGGACAAGCACCAGAAAGTATTTCTACTACAGCATTTAAATTTGTAGAACCTACTACAGTTACATTATGAGCATTTGCTGTTGCCACAAAACTATACCAAACATCATCATTTGCTGTTCCTGTTAAACTATTACATGTTATAGCAGGGGATGATTGTGTTGCACCCGCTACATCTCCTGTAGTTACGCCACCACAAGTTGCACCATATACTGTTAATGGCTTAGCTCCGCTACATTCATTATTTAAAGGAACGGATGGGGTAGGAGATGTTATACAAATTGTAAATGTTGTAGTGGTAGGAATTGAACTAGAATAGTGATATACTCTCACATAATATAAATTTCCTACCGTTAGTCCGTTAGCATTTAAAATTTCAGTATTACCTGTAAACGAAGTATCTGCACATGCAATATTAGTACCATTACAAGCTCCTGTGCGTAAATCTACTACTGCATCAAAACTTGATGAACCTACTACTGTTATGGTTTGAGAGGCAGCAGTTGCGATAAAGCTATACCAGATATCGTCATCAGCCGTTCCTGTAAAATTATTACATAGTATGCCAGGTAAAGATTGAGTAGCGCCAGCAACATTTCCTGTAGTTGCTCCTCCGCAAGTGGAACCATAAACAGTTAATGAAATAGCATCAGCACAATTATCGTTTATTGGAGTAGTTGACGCAGGGGTAGTTACACAAATATTGAAGGTAGTTGTTGCAGGCACAGTAGTTCCAAAATCATAAACTCTCAGGTAATAGGTTGTTCCAATAGTTAATGAAGTAGCATTGATTACCTCCGTACCTGCTGCAGCTGTTGCATCTTTACAAGTAATATTGGTGCCATTACAAGAACCAGAGCGAAGGTCAACTACTGCATTAAAATTTGTTGATCCAATTACAGTTATATCATGCGCTGTTGCTGTTGCAACAAATTTGTACCATACATCATCTTCGGCAGATCCACTGCAAGGAGCAGCAGCTAATGATTGAGTTGCAGCGGCAACAGTTCCGTTTATTGATCCACCACATGTTGCACCGTATACAACTAAAGCAATAGCACTAGAGCAGGAATCATTTATTGGCGGCGCAGCTGCTGGAGTAGTTACACAAATTGTAAATGTTTGCGTTGCCGGCACGGTACTTCCAAAATCATACACTCGAACAAAGTAAAGCGTACCAATAGTTAGACCTGTAGCATTAATTATTTCTGTGCCTCCATTACCTTGAGCATCAGCACAATCAACATTGGCACCAGAACAATTAAGTGCATGCATGTCAACTACTGCATTTAAACTTGCTGATCCTACAACAGTAATATTGTGTGAAGTTGAGGTAGCTGTAAATTTATACCATACATCATCATTAGCATTTCCTGTTGAACCATTACATGCTATTGCTGCCAATGATTGGGTTGCACCAGCAACAGTACCATTTGTTGCACTGGAACAAGTGGGGCCATTAACAGTTAAAGTAGTAGCTCCTGAACAATTATTGTTGGCAGGTGCAGGTATTGTAGGAGTAGTAACACATATTGTGAATGTAGTTGTTGCAGGGACAGTGCTATAATAATCATAAACTCTCACATAATAGGTTGCTCCAATAGTTAGGCCTGTAGCAATAACTACTTCTGTCCCTCCTTGGAATGATGAGTCTGAACAAAATAAGTTAGTTCCAGCAGAACAAGTTGCTGACCTTAGGTCTATGATTGCATCAAAATTGGAAGACCCAACTACGGTAACATTGTGTGAGGTTCCTGTTGCAACAAAACTATACCATACATCTTCATTAGCGGTCCCTGTAGAACCATTACAAGAAATGGAAGGTATAGACTGTGTTGCGGAAGCAACATTTCCAGTAGTTTCTCCTCCACAAGTAGCACCATATACTGTAAGAGCAATAGCACCCGAACAGTCATCATTAGCAGGTGCAGGTGGTGTTGGTGTGGTAACACAAATTGTGAAATTAGCTGTTGTTGGTACTGCACCATAATAATGATAAACTCTCACATAGTAAGTTGTACCAGAAACAAGACCTGTAGCAGTTAGTGTTTCTGTAGCACCTGTTCCGGAAGCATCTAAACAAGTTATGTTACTGCCATTGCATGAACCTGAACGTAAATCTAATACAGCGTCAAAACTTAAAGAGCCTACTACCGTAATTACGTGTGAAGCAGCAGTTGCCACAAAGCTATACCAAACATCATCATCGGCAGTACCATTGCAAGGTGCGGCTGCTAAAGATTGCGTTGCTCCGAATACATTTCCTGTAGTAGCGCTGCCACATGTAGCACCATAAACTGTTAATGCTGTAGCACCACTACAATCATTATTTGAAGGTGCTGGAGTGGTTACACATATTGTAAATGTTGTTGTTGCTGGTACTGAGCTTGAAAAAGAGTAAACACGAATAAAATAAGTGGTTCCTGGAATAAGTCCTGTTGCAGTTATCAATTCTGTTCCTCCGGAAGTTGTAAGGTCGGCACAGTTAATATTTGTTCCTGAACAAGAACCTGAGCGTAAGTCGATTACTGCATCAAAGCTGGAAGAACCAACAACAGTAATAACATGCTTATCGGAAGTTGCTATAAATGAATACCATATATCATCATCAGCAGTACCAGTGAAAGAGTTACAAGTTATTGCGGTGATTGATTGCGTTGCACCAAGCACATTTCCAGTTGTTGTCGCGCCACAAGTAGCAGCATACACTGTTAAAGCTTGAGCTCCGGAACAATTATCATTAATTGGAGCAGGAGGCGCTGGGGTTGTGATACATATTGTAAAAGTAGTAGTTGCAGGAGTAGAACTTGTATAATGGTATACCCTAATAAAATAGGTGTTTCCAATAGTAAGTCCAGAAGCAAAAACAATTTCGACGCCACCACTGCTTGTAAGATCGGCACAATTTATATTAGTACCATTGCATGAACCAGATCGTAAATCAACTACCGCATCAAAATTTGCAGAGCCAATAACGGTTATATCATGTGCAACGGCAGTTGCAACAAAGCTATACCAAACATCATCATTAGCCGTTCCAGTAAGATTATTACATGTTATTGCTGCTAAAGATTGAGAAGCATTAAAAACATTTCCTGTTGTTGCTGCACCACAAGTTGTTCCGTAAACTGTTAATGCTTGAGCTCCTGCGCAATCATCATTTAAAGGTGCAGGGGTTGTAACACAAATTGTTAAGCTAGGATCTGCAGGAAAAGCACCACCAAAATGATAAATTCTAACAAAGTATGTTGCGCCTATAGTAAGACCAGTAGCAGTTAATGTTTCTGTTCCACCTGCAAATACTACGTCAGAGCAGTTTAAATTTGTTCCTGAACAAGATCCTGAGCGTAAATCAACAACAGCATCAAAAGTAGGAGAGCCAACAACAGTAATAATATGTGAAGTAGAATTTGCAACAAAACTATACCATATATCGTTGGCGGCTGAACTTGTAAAATTATTACAGCTGATAGGGCTAATGGATTGTGTTGCTCCAGTTACATTTCCGCTTGTGGCACTGGCACAATTAACACCGTAAACAGTTAATGAAATAGCTCCAGAACAATTATCATTTGCAGGAGGCTGCGGCGTTGGAGTTGTAACACAGATGGTGAAAGTAGAAGTAGCAGGAAAAGCACTACCATAATGATAAATTCTTACAAAATAAGTTGCTCCGATAGTAAGGCCATTAGCATTTAAAACTTCAGTGCCACCTGAAGCAGTAGCATCTTTACAATTAATATTAGTGCCATTACAAGCGCCAGAACGTAAATCAATAACAGCATCAAAACTCGCTGAACCAATTGCAGTAATGTTATGTGCTACAGCTGTTGCAACAAAACTGTACCAAATATCATCGTCGGCAGTGCCTACACAATTTGCGGCTAAAGATTGCGTTGCACCAGCAACGTTCCCAGTTGTAGAATTACCACAAGTTGTACCGTAAACAGTAAGGGCTGTGGCGCCAGAACAATTATCATTTACTGGAGCAGGAGTTGTTATACAAATAGTAAATAATGTTGTTGCAGGTACTGAAGGGAAATAGTGATAAACTCTTAAATAATAGGTACTTCCAGAAACAAGTCCTGTAGCAGTTAAGGTTTCTATAGCACCAGCTCCAGTAGCATCAGAACATGAAATATTTGTTCCGGTACAAGCGCCAGAACGTAAATCAATAACAGCATCGAAACTTGCTGAGCCAGCAACAGATATAATATGAGAGGAGGAAGTAGCAACAAATTTATACCATATATCATCATCGGCAGTACCAACGCAAGTTGCTGCTATGGATTGGGTAGCGCCAGAAGTATTTCCAGAAACTGTTCCACCACAAGTTGCACCATAAACCGTTAAAGAAATAGCTGCAGAACATTCGTCATTAGCAGGACTTGGAGTGGTGATACAAATTGTAAATGTTGAGGTAGCGGGCACTGTAGAAAAATAGGAGTATACTCTAACATAATAGGTGCTTCCAATTGTAAGACCAGTGGCAGTTAATGCCTCAGTTCCTCCACTTGAACTAGCATCTTTACAGCTAATATTTGTTCCATTGCATGCGCCTGTTCTCAAATCAACTACTGCATCAAAGTTGGTTGAACCAACCACAGTAATAATGTGTGAAGCAGAAGTTGCAATAAAGCTATACCAGATATCATCATCTGCAGTCCCTACACATGTAGCTGCTAATGAAGAGGTTGATCCAAGAACGTTTCCTGTTATTGCTGAGCCACATGTAGCACCATAAACTGTTAGAGGAATGGCTCCTGCACAATTATCATTAGCAGGTGAAGGAGTTGTAATACAAATTGAAAATGTAGTTGTAGAAGGTGTTGTAGGCCAAAAATGATATACTCTAACAGTATAAGTACTTCCTAATATCAGCCCGGTGGCATTAATTACTTCCGTTCCGCCATTGGGACTATTATCTGCGCAAGTTATACTCGAACCTGGACAAGCACCAAGACGAAGATTAACAACAGCATCAAAATTTGCAGAACCAACAACAGTAATATTATGGGAAGTGGATGTTGCAACAAAACTATACCATACATCATCTTCAGAATTACCCGTACAAGGGGCAGCAGCAGTTGATAGTGTTGCACCAGCAACATTACCCGTAGTTGGGCTACTGCAGATAGAACCATTTACTGTAAGGGGTGTAGCAGCGGAACATTCGTCGTTTGAAGGAGGGGGTGTAGTTACGCATATTGTAAATGTTGTGGAAGCAGGTACAGAACTGCCAAAAGAATATACCCTAATAAAATAAGAAGTTCCAACAATAAGGCCAGTTGCATTTATTAATTCGGTGCCTCCTGTTGATGCATTATCAGCACAAGTTATATCTGTTCCGCAGGCTGCAGTAAGTAACTGAACAACAGCGTCAAAACTTGCTGAAGGCACTACGGTAATCGTTTGAGAAGCAGAGGTAGCAACAAATTTATACCATATATCGTTTGCTGTTGAACTCACTAAAAAGTCGCAAAAAATTGCCGGCAATGATTGTGTAGCGCCAGTAACGTCTCCCGTTGTTTGTAAACCGCAAATTCCTCCATATACAGAAAGAGAAGTGGCATTCGTACAAATGTCATTCACTGGGGCTTGAGCAAATGTATAATTTATACTTGTTAAAAATAATCCAAAAATAATTAGTGACTTTTTTAAGGTACAATATAATTTTGTTTTCATATCAAAATATTAAATTTATAATTTTTAGGAGTGTACAAAAGTAAGGAAAAACTTTCAAACATAAACATAATACTAAAAAATAAACCTAAGTCAATATTAGGGTATTGTAACTATTTAATATCTTGATTGTTAGTATATTGTGTCTTATGGTTTTTGGCGTGTATATTGATATATTTAGCACATAAAATTTGCTGTACAAACTGTCTAGTATGAGTTGTAAAGCTTTTTAGTCTGAAGTTTTTGTTGGTATTTTTACTTTTTTTGTAGTTTTGATATAAATAGTTGTATATCAATAAATTATATTTTTTTATTGTTTGAATAAATTTAATGAAATAATGTGTTTTTTTAAATTTAAAAGTGTTTTTTGAATTTAAAATGAATCCGAATTCGGGAATTCTTAAAATTTTATTAACACCATTTTGTTGGTAATCGATGGCTGGAGAATAAAAATTTGATGATCTTGAGAAATCATAAATTATTATTCAATACTATGTGGTCAGATAAAATATTTGTTGTCAAAATATAATATCTTTCAAATATAAAGGATTCAAAGAGGGGTATTATGCTAAGCCTTCTTTTCAGAAATTTAGTGTTCCTTGCGATTCTTCATCATCACCATCTGTTTTTTTCTTTTTCTTTTTTTCTTCCGATGGCAATATTAAATCTTCATTTATCAAATGGTCAATTGAAACTATTGTTTTTTCTCTTGATTTTTCAGGTATTGCTGATTTTTTTAATGCTTCTAACGGCGACATGCCACTCTCTTCAAATTCATCTAATACATCTTCATCAATTGGAACTTCAACAGGGGCTAATAAATTTATTTCTTTTACTTTTGAATATGCAAGTTTATTACCTTTCGCTTTATACCCTTTTACACCAATAAAATCAACTAAATTTATTTTTTCAATAGGTAGTTCTTTATCTTTCACCTTATTGAATTTTATTTCAAGTACCGGTAAAGCTTCGGAAGTAGCAATTTCTAAACGAGAACCATCGCTTTCACTTATAAATAAAATCTTTTTATCCATGGGTTCAACCAGGAATCTTTTTACAAAATATGTTTTACTTTCACCCTCAAGATATATAGCTGTAATGGGTTTATTAGGAATAAATTTTTCAATCAGCATCATATCGTCATCAAAGTGGGTAGCCAAGTCAAAACTAGTAAGCTTGTAATTTCCACTTTGCATTATTGTTAGTATTTTATCGTCAGGGGCAAAACTTCCCAAAAATGCGCCACGCTTGTCGGTATTTAATCTATTTACAGTATCATCGAACCAAATATCAAGTGCGCCAAGTGTGGACAATCCTTTTTGTTTTAATACTACTTTTTTGATTATGTATTTTGTAACTACATTCCCCATGGAATTTCGACCTTTCACTGCTAAATCTGCAAAATTAATGTCCCACTGCACTTTACGTAAACCAGGCATGGGTTTTAACTGTATTTCTACAATTTCCGACTCGCCATTGGGATTACTCGTAAAATATAATACTTCCGAACCCTTTGGCGTTTTAGTTAAATCATACTGTTTGTCACGAGTTACACCTGTTACCGGGAAACGCTTCATAAAAACACCACCATTTTTACCATCTTTATAAATCATGTTATAAATGGTGCGTTCGTCATTTTTTTTATAAACAGCAATGTGTATCAAGTCTTTGCCAACAAAGGCTTTATTTTGCACTTTAGTAACCATCATGGTTCCATCTTTTCTGAAAACAATTATATCATCAATATCAGAACAATCAGAAATAAGTTCATCTTTTTTCAATCCAAAACCAGCAAAACCTTCCTCCCGGTTTACATATAATTTTTCATTGGCAAGAACTACACTTGTGGCAATAATATTTTCAAATGATTTAATTTCTGTTTTACGTTCTCTTCCGATACCGTATTTTTTCTTTAAATTTTTAAAATATTCAATGGCATACTCAATTAAATTCGCTAAATAATTTTCTATATCAAGGATACGGGCATTCAATACATTCATTTTTTCATCCGCTTTAGCAGAATCAAAACGAGTAATTCGTATCATGGGAATTTGAGTTAATTTTTCAAAATCTTCGTTAGTTATTTCGCGAATAAATTGTTTTTTGTATTTAGAAAATGATTTGTCTAAATAATTAAATAAAGTTGTTTTGTCGGAATAGTTTTTGAAGTCAATATACATTTCATCTTTTATGAATATTTTCTCAAGTGAAGCAAACATAAATGCTTCCTTTAATTCAGCTTTTTCAATTTCCAACTCTTTTCGCAATAATTCAAGCGTATTTTGCGTTGAAATTTTAAGCATTGTATTTACACCCACGAAACGAGGTTTGTCGGCTTCAATAATACAAGCATTGGGAGAAATAGAAAGCTCACAATCTGTAAAAGCATATAAGGCATCAATCGTTTTGTCTGGTGAAATTCCAGGGACTAAATGAATAACAATTTCTACATTTTCGGCTGTGTTATCTTCTACTTTTCTGATTTTAATTTTACCTTTATCGTTAGCCGATACAATGGTGTCAATTAAAGAACCTGTAGTAGTTCCAAAGGGGATTTCGTTGATTATTAATGTTTTTTTATCCAGTTGTGAAATTCTTGCGCGAACGCGTATTTTACCACCACGCAAACCATCATTGTAATTTGAAAAATCTGCCATTCCTGCAGTAGCGAAATCAGGCATTATATCCGTTTTTTTGCCACGTAAAACAGCTATAGAAGCATCGCATAATTCATTAAAATTATGTGGCAACATTTTGCAAGCTAATCCCACAGCTATTCCTTCAACCCCCTGTGCTAATAGCAATGGGAACTTTACAGGTAAAGTCTCAGGTTCTTTGTTGCGCCCATCATAGCTGCTCAGCCATTTCGTAGTTTTTGGATTAAAAACCACTTCTTGAGCAAATTTTGAAAGCCGCGCCTCAATATATCGAGGAGCGGCAGCCCTATCTCCCGTTAAAATATTCCCCCAGTTACCTTGCGTATCAATTAATAGATCCTTCTGACCCAATGCAACTAATGCGTCGCCAATGGACATATCACCATGAGGATGATATTTCATGGTATGGCCAATAATATTTGCAACTTTATTATAACGGCCATCATCTAAATCATTCATTGAATGCAATATTCTACGTTGTACTGGTTTTAAGCCATCCTCTACATAAGGTACGGCACGTTCCAATATTACATAAGATGCGTAATCCAAAAACCAATTTTGATACATTCCAGAAACGTGAATTACATTGTGCAACTCCTCGCCTCCTTCGTTCATATCTATGTTCGTATTATCTTTATTAATCATATTTTTTATTCTATATCTAAGGACAATTTTTTTTTAATGGGATTGCATCAAAAATTTATATTGTTTGTTATTTTAATTATAAAGCACAAAAAAAATAGATCCCAGAATGATTTATTCGGTGCTTACCAAATCTTTTTCTACTACCAAATTTTCGATGATAAAATCCTGTCGCTCAGGAGTATTTTTCCCCATATAATAACTAAGCATATCCAAAATAGTTCTGTCTTTTCCAATAATAACAGGGTCTTTGCGAATATCTTTGCCAATAAACAATTTAAATTCATCAGGAGAAATTTCGCCCAGTCCTTTAAACCTGGTAATTTCAGGCTTTGCCCCTAATTTTGCAATTGCTTCTTTGCGCTCTAATTCACTGTAACAATATATTGTTTCCTTTTTGTTGCGGACTCTAAAAAGAGGCGTTTGCAAAATATACACATGGCCATTTTTTACTAAATCAGGAAAGAACTGGAGAAAAAATGTCATCAATAATAATCGAATGTGCATGCCATCCACATCTGCATCTGTAGCAACTACTATATTGTTATAACGTAAATTTTCTATGCCATCTTCAATATTTAGTGCTGCCTGCAATAGGTTAAACTCTTCGTTTTCATAAACAATTTTTTTTGTTAGCCCGAATGCATTTAATGGCTTTCCTTTTAGGCTAAATACTGCTTGCGTATTAACATCGCGCGTTTTGGTGATAGAACCACTTGCCGAATCACCCTCGCAAATAAATAAAGTAGTATCTAATTTACGTTCGTCATTAGAGCTTAAATGTATTCTACAATCACGCAATTTTTTATTGTGCAAATTTGATTTTTTTGCTCTGTCTCGAGCGAGTTTTTGAATCCCTTGTAAATCCTTTCGCTCGCGTTCATTCTGAATAATTTTATAAAGAATAGTTTGTGCTACTTCTGGATTTTTATGTAAAAAATTATTTAATTCTGTTTTCAGAAAATCACCCACAAATGCCTTTACTGATATTCCTTTAGGACTAATTTCCTGCGAGCCTAATTTAGTTTTTGTTTGAGATTCAAATATAGGTTCCTGAACTTTAATACTTAAAGCGGCAATAATAGATGTGCGCACATCTACAGCTTCAAAATCTTTTTTAAAAAATTCACGAATAGTTTTAACAACTGCTTCGCGGAATGCCCCTTGGTGGGTACCTCCTTGCGATGTATGCTGTCCGTTTACGAAAGAATAATACTCTTCACCATATTGCTGATTACTGTGAGTTAAAGCTACTTCAATATCGTAGCCATTTAAATGAACAATAGGGTATAATACCGATCCGGAAATGTTTTGTTGCAACAAATCCAATAATCCATTTTCTGAATGAAATTTTTGTCCGTTATAATTTATTGTTAAACCTCTATTTAAGTATGCATAGTTCCACAGCATTTTTTCTACATACTCATTGATAAAATGGTAATTTCCAAATATGTTTTCATCAGGGATAAATGTTACAAGTGTTCCTTTGCGCACATCTGATGGGCATATTTTTTCTTCACTTTTGATATTCCCTTGCGAAAAGGTAGCTTCTTTTGTTTGTTCATCGCGGTAAGATTGGATTTTAAAATAGCTCGACAATGCATTTACAGCTTTTGTACCAACACCATTTAATCCAACAGATTTTTTAAATGCTTCTGAGTCGTATTTAGCTCCGGTATTTATTTTCGAAACTACATCCACTAATTTACCCAAAGGGATACCTCGCCCGTAATCCCTTACCCGCACTGTTTTGTCTTTAATAGTAATATCAATACTTCTTCCATTGCCCATTACAAATTCATCAATGCAATTATCGATAGTTTCTTTTAATAGTATGTAAATACCGTCGTCGGGTGAGGATCCATCCCCTAATTTCCCTATATACATGCCTGGTCGCAATCGGATGTGCTCATTCCATTGCAGGGTGCGAATACTGTCTTCGTTATATTTTATTTCTTTTTCTGCCATTTATTGTGGATTGTAATATTTTTAATTTCTAATTACTAACAATACCTAATGATCAATCGTTTTTTCACAAAGATATATTTTAAAATAGACTTATAACTGATGTTTAGAAAAATTAACAATTGTTAATAAGGACGGATGTAATACAATAAAATTGTTTCTTGTTTTTGGGGAAATTTTATATTATTAAAGTTTTTTTACTATCAAATGTCTCAAACTGGCTATTCTTAAATTTGATTTTTTTGTTAATAAATAGATTATAAGCTAATTAGTGTCTGTCCATATACTAGAGAGTCTGAACTATAACGTTCGAGTTCGAGGCTTTCGTAGTTTTGGAAATCAGGAGTTTACATTGGTAAATGACTGGTTTTTAAAACAAGAATAACGAAGAAATCGGACATTATAGACAGACTCTAATTATAGAGAGAGGGGGGGGGCGAATTTAATTTGTTGGAAGGTATCGCCGTATAAAAAGAACGGTTATAAAAAATAATAAATTACAAATTTATAATTTTTTATAACTGTTCTTTTAAAAATCCAAAATCGAAATAAACGTTATTGATTTTTATTTATAAATTATTTAATTTTTGCTTCGTGTTTGAGCAGGAACCGAAATAGAAGGTAGATCTCTGTCAAACAAATACATTCCACCTCTATCGTCACCAATTAGTTTTAATTTGTCAAGAACTTTACGCGCCAATGCTTCTTCTTCAATTTGTTCTGCAACATACCATTGTAAAAAGTTATGGGTAGTATAATCTTTTTCTTTAAGACATATTTCAACCAATCGATTAATTTCATTTGAAACTAATACTTCGTGCTTCAATACTTCTTCAAAAATAAATTGTATAGATTTGAATTTTTTAGGTGGTTCTTTTAGAGCAGGTATGACAGCTTGTCCACCGCGTTCATTTACATATTTAACCAATTTAAGCATGTGCATGCGCTCTTCATCCGATTGGGCATACAAAAATTCAGCAACGCCAGTTAATCCTTGCGTTTCTACCCAAGATGCCATTGCTAAATAATATTGTGATGACGCTGCTTCAAACTCTATTTGTTTGTTTAGTGCTGTTTCTACTTTATTTGTAACCATATGATATATTTTTAAAAGATTAGAAATACAAAGTTAATTGAATTCAAATTGATTGTCAAAATTTTTTTTCTTTTTAGCATGTTAAATATTCTCATTATTAAATTGGAGCAATTTTAAAATTAAAACCTGCAAAATTATTTCAAAATTTCGATGGTATTAAATTAAAATTCTTTTACTAACATAATTAAATCTCCAAAATAATAAAATAGCAGCCATAGTTAAGCCTAATAATAAGCCATACCAAACACCTAAAGTCCCATAATTACATTTGAATGCAAATATATAACTCATCGGTAAGCCTATTCCCCAATAGGCAATTAGAGTAATTATAGTTGGTATTTTAACATCTTTAATTCCTCGTAAGGCACCCAATCCAACAACTTGAATGCCATCACTTATTTGGAAAAATGCTGCAATTACCAATAAGGAGGAGGTGATATTGATTACATTTACTTCTTTGTTAAAAAATGTTGGTAAAATATTTTTGAACAAAACAAAACTAACTGCCGCAATACTCATAAATACAAATACCATAATGAAAGTACTGAATCCAGCAATGCGAATACCTTCTCTGTTTTTTAATCCTAGTTGATTTCCCACACGAACTGATGCAGCAGCAGATAAACCACTAGCCATCATATATGTGACTGCAGCAATTGATAATGCTATTTGATGGGCAGCTTGTGCTGCAGGACTTATCCAGCCCACCATAATTACGGCAAAGCTAAATGCACCAACTTCAAATACCCATTGCATACCCGATGGCACCCCTAATGCTAAAATTTTTTTTGTTAAAGAAATCGAAATAGTTTTAAAATTTATATCTTTCCAATATACTTTAAATGCTTTGTTATAATAAACATATAAAAACATAGCAATTGCCATCACTATACGGGAAATAAAACTTGCCCAACAGGAGCCCATCATTCCATATTCTGGAAATCCCCAATGGCCAAAAATCATTAAATAATTTAGCAATATATTAAGTAAATTGGAGCCAATAGTAATTACCATTGCTATAGCAGTAAATGATAGCCCTTCGGTGAATTGCTTAAGTCCTGAAAAAATACAAAGAGGAATCATTCCAAGTATCATAACATTTAAAAATGGGATTGCTAAATCTACTACCACCTGATCTTGATTAAACAGATTTAAAACCGGTGATGCTAAAAATAATAATAGAAATAAAATTATACCAAGGGCAGTATTTATGATAATGCTGTGTTTTAATAAGGCAGCATTTTCTAAATAATTTTTTGAACTGTCTGCTGCCGCAACCAAGGGTGTAATGCCATAAGATACACCTAATCCAAAAACTAATACTAATATATAAAGGCTATTTGCTAAGGCAACTGCTGCTTGAGGGATTGTGCCAATTTGTCCTACCATAGCTGTATCTACTACACTTACCATTATATGCCCCAATTGGCTTAGCATTAATGGATAGGCTAGGAGAAAAGTTTTCCGGTAATTATAAATATATTTATTTGATAACAAAGATTTCATCAGATTGGTTTAATATTTATTTACTATTAACGAATTCTAAAACAATCAGATTGATTAGGATTGTTAACACCGTTCTAAATTATAACAGAGTAATTTTAGATTAATAAAATACTAATAAAAAATTACATGGGTTTCCCGGTAGATTCAATAAAATAAGCTTTAAGATCGGCGCCAATATCTTTGCGATAGAATTTATCTTTGTATTGAATGCGTTCAGCATTTAGGAATGCTTTTTTTAAAGCTTCATCCATTGTTTGACCAAATGAAGTTACTGCAATAACCCGACCTCCATCGGTGATAATGTTATTTTCAGAATTTAATTTTGTGCCTGCCTGAAAGGCAATGCCATCCTCAACTAAATCCAATCCTTTAATTATATTGCCTTTTTCATATTCCTCTGGGTAGCCACCTGCAACAAGCATAATGGCTGTGGCGAAACGATTATCCAATTCAAGTGTTTTTAAATTCAAATTTCCATTGGCAACACCTTCAAATAGCTCTAATAAATCAGATTTAATACGCGGAATAACAACCTCTGTTTCCGGGTCACCCATGCGCACGTTGTATTCAATTACGGCAGGTTCACCATTATTATTCATTAATCCAATAAAAATAAAACCTTTATAGTCAATACCATCTTGCTTTAAACCATTTAAAGTTGGAATTATTATGCGATCTTCTACTTTTTTTATAAAAGCTTCATCTGCAAATGGAACGGGTGATATAGCGCCCATTCCTCCAGTATTCAAACCGATGTCGCCTTCGCCAATTCGTTTATAATCTTTTGCAGAAGGTAATATTTTATATGAATTCCCGTCAGTTAAAATAAAAACAGAAAGTTCAATGCCTTTTAAAAATTCTTCGATGACAACTTTCGAAGAGGCGTTGCCAAATTTTGCATTGGAGAGCATATCTGTAAGTTCTATTTTCGCAGCCTCCAATGTATTTGGAATAACCACACCTTTACCACCAGCTAATCCATCAGCTTTTAAAACAAAGGGCGGATGAAGTGTTTCTAAAAACTTCAGTCCTTCATTTAATGATTCTTTATCAAAAGTTCGGTACCTGGCAGTAGGAATATGATGGCGAATCATAAATTGTTTTGAGAAATCTTTACTTCCTTCTAATTGAGCTCCATTTTTTTGTGGCCCTATTACGGGGATATTTTTTAACCCCGCATCTGCTAAAAAAAAATCGTGAATACCTTTTACCAATGGATCTTCTGGCCCCACAATAACCATATTTATATCATGTTCTAATACTGTTTTTTTTATGGCAGTAAAATCAGTGGTTGAAATAGCTACGTTAGTCCCAAAAATAGAAGTGCCCGCATTGCCTGGCGCAATAAATAATTTATTGATATTTTTACTTTGTGATAACTTCCATGCAAAAGCGTTTTCACGGCCGCCAGATCCAAGAATTAATACATTCATAATTAAAATATTTTTTTTTGCAAAGAAACGAAAAAAGAGCTTGATACAATTTAATATTTAGATAAGAGGGCTGGCAATGCAATATAATAAAAACACTATTAACAGTTTTTTAAAAAATTACAATAGTAAATTCTATCGGTGATTTTTTAATTTAACTAATTAATAATTTTTTTTCAACTAAGCTTGTTAAACCTATGCCTGCAGTTTCTTTTATAATTGTTAAATTATTTATTCCCATCACATTAACATCACTAGGGTCGATTAAATATTTTGGAATATTCGCTGGAGCATAATTAATTAAGCCTGCTGCAGGGTGAACAAGCAAGGAGGAGCCTACAACAATAAAAACAGAAGCTTTTTCAGCCATAAAATAAGCATTTTCCATTTCAGGAACCTGTTCGCCAAACCATACAATATGCGGTCGAAGTTGAGAATTAAATTCGCACATGTCTCCTATATTTAATTCGTCTCCATTTATTTTATAAATAAATGATGAATCAATGGTACTCCTGCTTTTAGTTATTTCCCCATGTAAATGCAGTACATTTTTTGATCCTGCACGTTCATGCAAATCATCTATGTTTTGAGTAATTATTTGTACATCGTATTTTTTTTCCAGAGCAACTATCGCATGATGAGCCTTGTTAGGCTTGGCAGCTATTATTTGTTTCCTTCTTTTGTTATAAAAATCTAAAACTAGCGCCATATTTTTTTTCCAGGCCTGGGGAGTAGCTACATCAGAAATATTATACTCTTCCCATAAACCATCGCTATCGCGAAAAGTTTTTATTCCGCTTTCAGCACTTATTCCAGCACCTGTAAACACAACTAATTTAGGTTTCATTGTATGATCATAATATTTATTAATAAATTATGTTTGTTTAAAATTAAGGACATTATCTTTTTCTTACTATTAAATTTTTATAATAATAAAAAAAAATCTAATTTTTATTTATTAATTAGTTTTGTCCAGTTTTTTATAAAAATAACATTAGGTATCAATCATTCTGTTTTTATTGAATTAACAAGCATGTGGTTAATGGTATTAGTTTCATCGCTGGTTAAAAATCGCCACGCCCCAATTGCAATACCATCTATTTTTACATTCATTATTCGAGTACGCTTTAATTTTAAAACATTAAAGCCCAATGTCTCACACATTCTTCTTATCTGTCGGTTTAAGCCTTGTGTAAGAATAATTGTAAATGTATTTTTATCGCGTTGTTTTATAAAGCATTTTTGAGTAATGGTGTCTAAAATAGCCACACCATTGCCCATTTGATCTATAAATTCAGAAGTTATAAGTTTATCAACTTTAACAATATATTCCTTTTCATGTTTATTACCTGCACGTAAAATTTTATTTACAATATCGCCATCATTGGTTAAAAATATTAATCCTTCCGAAGCTTTATCTAATCTCCCAATTGGGAAAATCCGATTTGGGAAATTTATAAAATCAATGATATTATCTTTGTCTTTTAAATCAGTAGTACAGGTGATACCAATAGGTTTATTAAATGCCAAATAAATAAATTTTTCTTTTGGTTTTATTGGTTTGTTATCTATTTCAATAAGGTCTGTATCACTTACTTTAGAACCAATTTCAGGCTTCAAGCCATTAATTGTAACCCTACCAGCTTCAATAAGTTTATCCGCCTCCCTTCTTGAACAATAACCTGTTTCACTAATAAATTTATTTATTCTTATTTGCATATAATCGAAAAATTTATAATAAGTAATACTAAATTATATTGTAAATATAACTAATCAATTTCCAAACGTTTAACGAATTTTAAATTATTCATTAGTCATTAATCGAAATTACTTAATACCTATTTAAAATTATAACATGCGAATCAAAACTTTTACGATATTTTATTGTTTTTTAGAAAATAGCAGATTTGATTTTTTTTCACCATATTTGTAATATACTTTTATTATAAAAAGTTAATTTTTTTAGCGCTAATTAAATTAAAATATTTTTTTTGTGTATTAAATTTATTTTTAAATAAGAAGTATTCAGTAAGCAGTAATATTCATTAAAATAAAATTCAATAATATTAAATTATGTCAACAAGCACCCAAGAAAGCATTACAACGCTAGAAACTGCCATTAAATTAGGTTTATTGCCGGATGAATTTGAAAAAATAAATACCATTTTGGGACGCGTTCCAAATTTTACTGAATTAAGTATTTTTTCTGTCATGTGGAGCGAACATTGTTCCTATAAAAATTCTATTGTTTGGTTGAAAAAATTACCTAAAAAAGGGCCTTATATTCTTGCTGAGGCTGGTGAAGAAAATGCCGGATTAGTTGATATTGGTGATGGCCTTGCCTGCGCATTTAAAATTGAATCTCATAACCACCCATCAGCTTTAGAGCCATATCAGGGCGCTGCTACAGGAGTAGGTGGTATAAACCGTGATATTTTTACAATGGGGGCTCGACCAATAGCTCAATTAAATTCTTTGCGTTTTGGTGATTTAAAATTAGAACGCAACAAATGGCTTTTAAAAGGTGTTGTTAAAGGGATAGGTGATTATGGAAACGCATTTGGTATTCCTACCGTTGGTGGAGAATTGTTTTTCGACGACTGCTATAATGTTAATCCTTTGGTGAATGCTATGAGTGCTGGTATTGTAAAAGTTGGAGAAACTATTTCTGCAATTTCTTACGGTGTTGGAAATCCAGTTTATATTGTAGGTTCTGCTACTGGAAAAGATGGTATTCATGGGGCTACTTTTGCCTCTGCTGATATTACAGAGGACTCTGCAAAAGATTTACCTGCAGTGCAGGTGGGGGACCCTTTTCAAGAAAAATTATTATTGGAGGCTACCTTAGAAGTAATTAAAACGGGCGGTGTTGTTGGTATGCAGGATATGGGTGCTGCTGGTATTATTTGTTCTACTTCCGAAATGAGCGCCAAAGGTGAGCATGGAATGGATATTTGGTTGGATAGAGTTCCTACAAGGCAATTAAATATGCAACCTTTTGAGATTTTACTTTCTGAATCTCAGGAACGCATGCTAATAGTGGTGAAAAAAGGTGCTGAAAAAGAGGTAGAAAAAGTTTTTCAAAAATGGGATTTAAATTGTGCAAAAATTGGTGTTGTAACCGATTCAAAAAATATTAAATTTTATGTAGGTGATGAATTGGTTGCAGATGTTCCTGCATTTGATTTAGTTTTGGGAGGTGGAGCGCCTGTATATCATAGAGATTACAAAGAACCAGCATACTTTGCAGAGTCTAAGAAATTTAAAATGGAAGATATTAAAGAACCGGAAGACATGGTAGCGGTTTCAAAATTTTTAATTGCTCATGCCAACATAGCATCCAAACAATGGGTGTCAAATCAATACGATTCAATGGTTGGGACTGTAAATATGAGTACAAATGCACCATCAGATGCTGCTATAATAAATATAAAGGGCACCAATAAGGCAATAGCATTAAAAATAGATTGCAATGCTCGTTATGTGAATGCAGACCCGGAAATAGGTTGCGCCATAGCTGTTTCTGAAGCTGCACGTAATATAGTGTGCAGCGGGGCTGAGCCTTCTGCAATTACAAATTGTTTGAATTTTGGTAATCCATATAATCCTGAAGTATATTGGCAATTTGTAAATGTAATAAAGGGAATGGGTACCGCATGTATTAAATTTCAAACTCCTGTTACTGGCGGTAATGTTAGTTTTTACAATCAATCTTCGTATGAAGGGCCAGTATTTCCAACACCTACTATTGGGATGTTGGGTGTGTTGAAAGATAAATCAAAACGCATGACTTTAGGGTTTAAGAATGAAGGGGATTCAATTTATTTGATTGGTAGTTCAAAAGATGATATTTCTTCCTCCGAATATTTATATTCCTACCATAAGATAAAAAACACTCCTCCTCCCGCTTTTAATTTAAATGAAGAATTTGAAGTGCAAAATGCAGTGAAAATTATTATTAAGGAAGGTCTTATTCAATCGGCTCACGACTGTTCTGATGGCGGCTTATTTATTACTTTATTAGAAAGTGCAATGATAAATAATTTAGGTTTTAATATTAGTTCCATTGAAGAAATTCGTAAGGATTCATTTTTGTTTGGCGAAGCACAAAGTCGCGTGATAGTTTCTGTAAAAAAATCGGATGAAGATAAATTTATTGATGTAATGATGGCTACAAATGCAGAATTTGAATATCTGGGTGATGTACAAGGCAAGGATATGATTATTGATGAGAAATCTTTCGGGACTGTAGCGGAAGCTAAAGCCCTGTTTGATGAGGCTTTGGGGGAATTGTTGAAATAATTTTTAAGGAAGTTCTCCTCTTTTAATTAGTGTAATATATTAGGGGTGTAAAATAATCGTTAAATGAATTTAATAAATACAATTATTGGTAAACTTAGCTTTTTATAAAGAAAATTTAATCTGAAGTATTCATTGTGAATTAAACTTTTTAACAAAATCTTTATGATGGTTGCAACTTCTGAAAATTTAAAGAAAATAATTCGCAAAGTAGTAGCGTTTTTTATTTTTACTGCTTTCTTCTCTTTCATTTCCTATGCTCAACCCACCATGTTTTTTAATAATGGAGCGGAGGTATACGTTGCCTCATCTACCATATTACATATAAATGGAGGTTTTCAAAATGATAATATTTTTGCAACAGCAAATGTATTTGAGAATGATGGTGCAATAACAATAGCAACATCAAACGGTATTGCTGGCAGTGTTTTTTTAACAAATAATTCAACCTTACAAGGGGATGGAAATTATTTTGTTGAGCAAGATTGGACCAACGATGCGGTTTTTATTGCTGGTAATAGTTCTGTTGATTTTAATGGGGATTTGCAGGAAAATATTACAAGCAGTAATGCTACTGTTACTACATTTAATAATTTGGTGCTGTCAGGAACAGGTACCGGCAATAATCGTAAAAAAACATTATTACTTGTTGATGCTAATATTGATGTAAATGGTACGCTGGTGCTTAATAATCGTGAATTAGAAACCTTAACAAATACAATATTTGTTCTTAATCCTTCCATAAATTGTATTTCAAATAATACAACGCCTGGTAATGAAGGATTTGTGAGCAGCAGCTTTGCCGCTGGTGGTAGCGGATATTTATCCAGAGTTACTAATTCGGCCTCAGCTTATTTATTTCCAACAGGATCTAGCAATTCTACTACTCGTTATCGCCCTGTAAAATTAACTCCCTCAGCAGCATCTGCAAATACTTATACGGCTCGTTTAGGAAATAATGATCCAACGCTTGATAATTTTAATATATTATCAATTGATACAACACTTTGCCAAGTAAATCAATTGTTTTATCATGAAGTTAAACGAAGCTCAGGAAGTGATAATTCGAATATAGATCTATTTTATGATCAAACAGCTGATGGTGCATGGGATGGAATGGCAAAATGGAATTCTACTATTCCAGGAATTTGGAACAATATGGCTGCAGTTACTGCAACAGCAGGAAACCCTTTAAATGATATTTTGAAAGTTAATTGGGCCGATTTTTCTAATTCCCCCTATATTTTGTCAAGGCAAAAACCAGCTGCCCCATCACTTATGTGTTCTCCTATTTGTGCAAACTCTACTAATAATATTTTTACCGCAACGGGCACAACGCCATTTTTTTTATGGTCATCTCCTTTAGGAACAACCATAACATCAGGGCAAAATACAAACACCGTATCGATTGATTGGGGGGCAGTGCCTGGAACGGTTGCGGTTAGTGCAATTAGCAATTTAGGCTGCGCATCTAGTTTAGCAACATGTATGGTTGGATTATTACAATCTCCTGTTGCCGAATTTAGCAGTAATATGTTAGAGAGTCATTATTTTAATTTCACCGACTTATCTGTTGGCGCAACAATGCAATGGGCCTGGGATTTTGGAAATGGTAAATCATCAGCCATTCAAAATCCTAATAATATTTATCTTTCATGCGGCTATCAAAATATTTGTTTGACGGTTTCAAATAATATTTGTTTCGACTCGGCATGCTCCAAAATATGGGTTAATGAATTAGCTATCATTCCCAACGTTTTTACCCCTAATGGAGATGATATTAATGATGAGTTTTTTATTAATAGTAATTGTATTGATAATTTTATGTTGGAAATTTATAATCGTTGGGGAATGAAAATTTTTGAAACTAATTTAACCGGGCGTGCTTGGGATGGATTTACAGCAAGTGGAGAAGCTGCCGTAAGTGGTACTTATTTTTTTATTTTTAAAGGAATTTCCAATATAAGTGGTAAAGATTTTAGTACAAATGGATTTGTTACATTAATTAGAGATTAATAGCTGCTATTAATCTGTAATTAAATACTATTTTATTTTTTTCATTTAAGCCAATGCAACCTTATTGTGTGTTTTTTCATCCTTGGTCGTACCTATATATATATTGTATTTTCGTATTCCCAATATTTAAAATGAAATTCCAAATAATAATTAATCTTAACAACAAAAAAATGAAAAATAAACAACTTATTAAAATTCTAGCAGCATTGCTATTTACCATTTGTACGAGCGCAAATTCGTTTGCTCAATCAGCACCAGGAACTTGTACTGTTCTTAATCAAATTTGTCATGATGATGGGGTTCTTGCAGTAAATATTACATCTGGATTAATTCCGCCGCTTAGTTTCACCTATTATAATGTGTTTTATAATTTTATAAGCATTCATAGTAATGTAAATTCTTTAAATGATACTCTTTTTGGAATTCCCGAACCAGTTGGGTCCGTTTATGTTACCGATGCGTTTGGAAATTACTATTCTTCTCAAATAAGTATGCCCCCCCCATTTCAAATTGATCCACCTATTGTAACCCACGCAATATGCCCAAATCTTGGCACAGCCCAGCTTACTATTAATGGAGGAACCGTGCCAGTTTCTGTCCAATGGTATAGTTATGTACATCCGGGGCCCGCGACAATTTTCGGTTCAGGAAATCCAATTAATTTACCAAGTGGAATGTATACTGCTTTAGTGACAGACGGAAGTGGATGTACAGTTTTGACGCCTATTGATTCTGGCGGCTATGGTTCTATTGTTATTGAAAATCTTTCGGGTATAAATTTTTCAGTTCCAACTACATCTGCAAATTGCACAAATGGTACAGCAGCTGTTACAAGCATAACGGGCGGTATAGCTCCTTATACCTACCTGTGGTCAAACGGTGCGAATACACCATCAATCAGTAATTTGTCTCAAGGGTCTTATGCAGTAACGGTTACCGATGCTCAAGGGTGCTATTCTCCAAGCTCTTTTTATGTTCAACAAGCTATCCAGATAAATGCAAATACTACTGTTACTAACGCCACCTGCTTGCAATCAGATGGGTCTATCATCTCTTTTGGTTCAGGGGGAACGCCACCTTATACCTATCAATATAGTAATGGAATGATTGGACAAACTGTAAATGGAATAAGTGGAGGGTCATATCTTTCTGTTATTGCAACCGATGCGAATGGCTGTACCGGAACAGGTTATGCTTATGTCAGTAGTTCAACACCAATAACTGTAACTTATGCAACTACCAATAGCTCCTGTACGGCTGCAACAGGAAGTGCTACATTAGCCATTAGTGGTGGTACAGTTCCCTATGTTATAAATTGGTATACCTTTCCTGTTCAAACTGGGGTTTCTATCAATAGCATGGCTGCAGGTTCTTATTCTTTTAAAGTAACCGATGCTGTAGGCTGCGTGAGAACCGGTACTGCCATTATTGCGCAACAAAGTATTATTAATGCCACGGCATCCGCATCTAACCCTTTTTGCCCTGCTAATACCGGTGATGTAAGTGTTAATGCTTCCGGCACCAATCCTCCTTTTACTTATTTATGGAATACAAATGCTACCGGGTCAGTTATAGTAGGTGCGCCGTTGGGCTATTACTCCTGTGTAATAACAGATAACGTGGGATGTTCCCTAACAAAAAGTGTTCATTTAACCACTACCTCCCCAATCAATATCGGTTTAAGCGGAACATCAGCATCTTGCATTTATACAAATGATGGAGCTGTTCTTGCAAATGCTACAGGTGGAACTGCTCCATATACATACAACTGGAGCAACGGGCAAACAGCACCCAATGCAACGGGCTTAGCTACTGGTAATTATTATGTTTATGCGCAGGACGCAAACGGGTGTGCGGGGTATAAGTATACTTTTGTTAATTATAATGCATCCAATACAAGTTGCTATTGCACCATAACAGGTAAAGTATATGTTGATTTGAATAACAACTGTATATTCGATTCCGGAGAGCAAGGAATTGAACACATCATGATTCACTGTTCAGGTTTTGGCTATAGCTTCACCGATGCAAATGGTGATTATTCTTTTGCCGTGCCAAGCGGTACCTATACATTATCGGAGTCGGTGCAAAGTATATACCCATTGGCTACCTGTCAAAATAATGCGGTTGTAGTTTCAGTTACAGCAAGTTCAGGCTGTGTATCTACCACTAATTTTGCAAATACAGCTATTACGATTCATGATATTCATATTGTTAGAACAAATATTAGTTTCGCTATTCCAGGAAATACACATACCCAGGGACTTATTGTACAAAACGATGGTACAGTTGCAGAAACAAACATTCAACTGGGGAAAAAACACGATGGCCAATTGGTATATGTTAGTTCTTCACCAAGTGTTTTCACCCAATTAAGCCCTATTCCTGAACCTAATTGGTATAGTGTTACCTCCGGTTTCACAGCATTAGCTCCTGGCGCTTCAACAATGATCTATACCGACTATTTGGTGCCAACAAATATTCCAATAGGTACCGATGTTAGTTTTTGGGATTCAGCCGTATATGCTGCACCAATGACAAACTGGCTAAGCGATTATACTCCCTGGAATAATGTAGATAATGGATATACTACTGTAATAGGCTCTTATGATCCTAATTGCAAGGAGGTAACTCCTAAGGGAACAGGCAACCAAGGATTTATTGCTACCACCGATTCAGTTCTGGATTATGTGGTACATTTCCAAAATTCAGGCTCTTATTATGCCGAAAAAGTGGTAGTAATGGATACATTGGATACTGATTTGGATTGGAGTTCATTAAAAGTTGGGTATTCCGATCATGATTATGTTGCTACCATATCAGAAAGTGGCGTATTGAAATTTACTTTTAATAATATTCATTTACTTTGGCAATCGAGCAGTGAAATGGCTAGCAGAGGATTGGTGTCGTATTCAATAACACAAAATCCGAATTTAAGTCCGGGAACCAGCATAAAAAATTCTGCTGCTATTTATTTTGATTATAACGAACCTGTAATAACCAATCAAACATTAAATACGATTCAATTTCCGGTAGGTGTTGAAGATCTGCAGTCAGTCTACGACCTTAGCGTTTATCCAAATCCGGCAACAAATGAATTAAATATTAAGCTCAGCAATGCAGCTAACGCAAGTGTAATTAATATTTATGATTTACAAGGTCGTTTATTGTTAAATGAAAATATAACAAATAAAACTAATATGCATAAAGTTAATATTAGTTTATTAGTAAACGGCTGCTACTTTGTTGTTGTAGAAAAAAATGATGGACAAAAAATTTCCGCTAAGTTTATGAAAAATTAAATTTATTATTATTAATCTTTATTAAAAAAAACAGCCATGCATTTTTGCATGGCTGTTTTTTTTAAATAAAAAATAATGGATGTACCACTCAATATTTATCAAAAATGATAAGTGGTGTTGTCAACAGGTATTTTTAATTACTAAGCATCAATATTCGCATACTTGGCATTTTTCTCAATAAATTCTCTCCTTGGAGGCACTTCGTCTCCCATAAGCATTGAAAATATTCTATCTGCTTCTGCTGCACTTGTAATAGTAACCTTGCGTAAAGTTCTGTTTTCAGGATTCATTGTTGTTTGCCATAATTGTTCGGCATTCATTTCACCAAGACCTTTATAACGTTGTATATTAACAGTACCCTCTTTGCCTTCAGCTCCCGCTAACTCTTTAACAGCAGCGCTACGTTCTTCTTCTGTCCAGCAATATTTTTGCTCTTTACCTTTTTTTATTAAATACAAGGGAGGAGTTGCAATATAAATATGACCATTTTCAATTAACTCTTTCATGTGACGGAAAAAGAAAGTTAAGATCAAAGTAGTGATATGGCTACCATCAATATCAGCATCACACATGATAACCACTTTATGATAACGTAATTTATTAATATTCAATGCGCGGTCATCTTCAGGAGTTCCTCTAAATACACCAAGAGCAGTAAATATATTTTTTATTTCCTCATTATCATAAATCCGGTATTCCATTGCTTTTTCAACGTTAAGGATTTTACCCCTTAAAGGAAGTATGGCCTGAAAAGCACGGTTACGACCTTGCTTGGCAGTGCCACCTGCGGAGTCGCCCTCTACAAGGTAAATTTCACACATAGAAGGATCAGACTCAGAACAATCGGAAAGTTTGCCTGGTAAGCCTGTTCCTGTAAGCACACTTTTACGTTGCACCATTTCGCGCGCTTTACGAGCAGCGTGGCGAGCAGTAGCAGCTAAAATTACTTTATCAACGATAGTTCTAGCTTGTTTGGGATGCTCCTCCAGGTAATTGTTTAACATTTCACTAACAGCGATATCCACCGCACCCATTACCTCATTGTTCCCTAATTTAGTTTTAGTTTGTCCTTCAAACTGAGGTTCTTGCACCTTTACAGAAATTACAGCTGTAAGTCCCTCACGGAAATCATCCCCATTAATCTCTATCTTTACTTTTGAAAGCAAACCTGATTTTTCAGCATATGATTTCAAGGTGCGAGTTAGGCCTCTTCTAAAGCCCGCAAGATGGGTACC
Source organism: Chitinophaga pinensis (assembly GCA_945865315.1). Taxonomy (GTDB): domain Bacteria; phylum Bacteroidota; class Bacteroidia; order 2-12-FULL-35-15; family 2-12-FULL-35-15; genus 2-12-FULL-35-15. The sequence continues at coordinate 27,915 of CAMBDK010000014.1, forward strand.
ACCTTCATGTGTATTGATATTGTTTACATAAGTATGTAAATTTTCAGAATACGATGTATTATACATCATAGCTACTTCAACAGGGATTCCGTTTTTTTCGCCTTCCATATAAATAACATCTGCAATAAGTTTTTCGCGAGTAGCATCCAGGTAACTTACAAATTCTTTTAGTCCTCCTTCAGAATAAAAAACTTCGTTACGGTCAATTCCTGCATCATCTTTTTCCCTTAAATCCGTAATACTAATGTGTATTCCTTTATTTAAATAGGACAATTCACGCAAACGAGCGGCAATAATATCGTAATGATATACCGTTGTAGTGAAAATTGTTTCATCTGGTTTAAAAGTTACTATTGTTCCTCTATAATTTGTTGACCCAATTTCTTTAACAGGATATAAAGGTTTTCCGATATTGTACTCTTGGATATATTCTTTGCCATTTCTGTGGACATTAACCGACAATAGGGTAGATAGGGCATTCACACAAGATACACCTACACCATGCAAACCACCAGATACTTTATAGGAATCTTTATCAAATTTACCACCTGCATGTAAAACAGTCATAACAACTTCTAATGCTGATTTTTTTTCTTTGGTATGATAATCCGTTGGGATGCCTCTACCATCATCCTTCACTGTTATGGAGTTATTTTCATTAATGGTAACAAAAATGTTTTTGCAATGGCCTGCTAATGCTTCATCAATAGAGTTATCAACTACTTCATATACTAAATGGTGGAGGCCTTTTTGTCCTGTATCACCAATATACATGGATGGGCGCTTACGAACAGCCTCTAATCCTTCCAACACTTGAATACTATCAGCCGAATATTCTGATGCTGCTTCTAAATTACTCACCATTGGTTTTGTTTCGTTTTTGTCCATTGTATTTTGCATAATTTTTTTAATTTATTTGGATATTAATCTTGCTCTTTCCCTTCTATCAAATAAGCAAATATCAATTGCATTGAGCTGTTTTTGAAAATAGAGAACAAATGTACTCAATTACCATGATAATAGGTTTAAAATATCGAATAAAAAGTGATTGAATTACTAACATACAGTTAATAAGAATTTACTAAAAATTGCTGAATATTGAATATTTTTTTGTATTAAATTAAGTATTATATTTCCATTTAGATAATTGTTAGGATATTAGCTTTATAATAGCTTACAAGATTCAAATGGAGGATATGTTTTTTTCGAAAAGGACAAATTTTAATTCTAAAAAATAATAAAGTAGGGGTGGTAAAAAGAGGCATGCCGTCAAATTTTGTTGAAAAAAGAAATTGGGCAGATGGAATTTAATTTATTGAGCTTTAGCAGTATAAAAACGATAGGCTAATCCAGCAGTAATTTGGTGCCTTGAACCTACTTGAACGCCATTTAAATATTGATAAATGGGGATTTCATTAGTTAAGTATAGGATAACAGACTTCAGGTTAAAGCTAATTTGAGGGACAATAAAGACCTTTCTACTTCCGGTTGCTGCAATATCTATATTATAAAAAGCAAGTAAATCAATGTCTTTGGCCGCCTGCATTTTACTTGTCCATTCCCCCTTTAATTGAACTGTTATACCTATTTTATTAAAAAATGTTTTTCCAGCAAATAATCCCAAACTTGCATAATCGCCATATTTTTCTCCTAATGAATTCCAACCTTTTTTAACATAAAAGCTATTTAAAAAAAAGCGAGTTTTTACTAAAGGATATCCTCTAAATAAAAAAGCATAAAAAATAAAATCGTGTGAGCCATTTGTAGGTTGAACCGCTGGTGGAGAAATGGTATAGTATTTCTTCCCTGTTTTTGGATTTGTATATACAACAGTGGAATCGTCGTGTTTCCCAAGAGGTATTTTGTAACCCATACCTAGAGTTATTTCTGTACGTTTATTTTCTGTTGTTCGATTGTAAATATTATAGTGTGGGAAGATAATAAGATCACTAATACCTGAGGAGTAAGTTGTATCTCGTTTATTTAGTCCGATCAATTTTTTATTTAAAAAATAACCAGATTCAATGGACATTGTTAAATCTTTAGAAATTCCATAAGCCCATCGTAAATACATGTAATTACTATTAAAATTATCAAATTGAGAAGCGCTAAGCGCATCTTTTTTATAGAATTTATTGGTGCTAATGTATTGATAGTTTGCTGCAATTTCCATTTCTCTGTCGAGCAGCACACCTTGTGAAGCACCTCCAGCTATAGGGCTTCCCGATCCGCCTGAACAGCAGCCTTGTCCATTCATGGAATTTGATAAAAAAAATGCAAATATGGAAATTAAAAATAATCGCATTTTATTAAAATAAAAAGGTGAAATAAAAAATAGTTTTATATTGCTTGTAGCTGATATAATAATATTTTATTGGGAAATAGCAAATTGTATAACTTTAGAAAATGTTTTAGAATTTAATTTAATAAAATAGATACCATTACTAAACATCTCGGTATTTATTTGAGTAATATATTTCACTTCAAATTGCTTTTCAGGAATAACAGTGATTAATTTTTCTCCAATTAAATTATAAAGCACAATAGAAAATTCCTCAGTATAATCAAAATTATATTCGAGTGTAACACTCTTACTTGCAGGGTTAGGATATAAATTAATATCTGGATTTATATTTTCAATACAGTTAATGCTTGCAGTTCCCAGGGCTTCATTAATGGCTTCATTTAATTGGTGGGAATTTTGGTCGTTATTTTCATTGAAGTAAACTTTGTGAGCAGCACCGCCTAAAACTACAATTTTAGGCATTCCAATGCCATTCCCATCATACTGGCTCATATTTAAGGCTGTATTTGAAACTGTTATTGCATTTGAAATTCCATTTGTAGAAACCCATGAACTTAATGTTGAACAAGGGGTTGTTCCATTATCATCTGAAATAATATAAATAACTCTTCCTGGGTGCGAAATTTCAAAATTAGCAACATCATCACTGGAAGCAATTGTTGGACCGATACAACTTAAGCAGGGCATCACAAAAGAAATAACCATTACTTTGCCCTCATCAAGTTCAGCAAATAGGTGATGTGGATTTCCTGCACAATCATTTAAAGTATAATCTGTAGCAGTTATTTGGGCAATTGATAATGACTTAATTAAGAATATCAACAAACACGAAAGAAATATATTTTTCATAATTCAAAGTTTTAACTATTTAGAAATGATACTATATTATTCATTTTTTTTAATTTTTATGGAGAAGGCAACAAATAGGAAAGTGATCGGATAATTCCTGGTTAATAGTACGAAAATCGTATGCCATAAATTGTTTGCTATGCAATATATAATCAATCCGAAGAGAGGGGAATTTGCCAATATAGCTTCTCCCTAAGCCTTCACCACTTTCAATAAAAGCATCTTTTAGGTTTTCAGAAATAGTATGATAGGAATAGGAAACTGGAGGATCATTAAAGTCCCCACAAATAATTACAGGGTGTGGCGATTTTGCGATATGCTCAGAAACAAGTTCTGTTTGGGTAGATCGTTTAATAAATGCTCTTTTGATGCGTTTTAATATGTTTTTCGATTTTTCGAGCTCCTCTGTTTCATGGTTTTTCATTAAATCATCAACAAATTTGTAGTCTTCGTATCCCAAATGGATAGATTGTAAATGAACATTATAAACCCGAACAGTATCTTTATCTATCAAAAGATCAGAATATATACATATATTATTGCTGTGCTTATCGAAAATTATTTTCCCCTTGGAAATTATAGGGTAAACAGTAAAAATCGCAACACCATATTTATTTGTTTTGTTAACCTTACCAGTATATTCTATGTGTGTATTTTTCGATTTTTGAATTTTTATTAAGGTATCTAGATTATTGTATTGCAGACTGTTATCGCTGGAGGAAAATTCCTGTAAACAGATGATATCAGGGTTCTCATTTTTTATTAATTCAAGCATATTATTGCGAGTGTCAATTTTATTACTCCATTTATACAAATCGAAAAGTCGTACATTATACGACATAACTTTAATTGTATTTAGCGGCTTATCAGGCTTTTCTGTTAAATTAATTTGCAGGTATTCTTGTAAATGCAGCCAGCCTCCGAAAATGATTAAGAGTGAATATAACATTTGCTTTTTAAATTGTATGCCCCAATAAATTACAAAAAGCAAATTAACCAATACAAACAAAGGATAAGCTAAACCAAAAAATGCGATATACCAAAAATTTTCTGGGCTAACATAGGGTGCAAAATAGGAGATAAGTAATGCTATAACTGCAATGTGGTTAGCAAACATCATAATTCCATTAAAAAAATTACGTCCGCGCCTAGCAGTGTTTTCCTTAATTGGGATTATATTTTCTTCGGTTGAATTCACTTTTTTATCATTAAAATATACGCGACAAACAACAATATTTATGGATGCTTTTGTGCCTTGAAAAACAACAAAATTACTTCGCCAATTCTGTACTATTTATTTCTTAACAATACCAAAAGGATATATTATTTGCTAGCATTAAATAAAATACCTTTTTCAGATTTACTCAAACTTTCATATCCTGACTTTGAAATTTTATCAAGAATAGCATCAATTTGCTGCTGTTCAATTTTCTTATTTATACTGTAAGCTTCATCGGAAACTGATTTTTTATATGCTACCTTCATTTTACTTTTCTGATTGTTGTTGAAAAAGCCATTGATAAAATTAAAAAATCGAATAATCCATAAGGTCCAATCTCTACCCCTTTTATATTGAATAATAAAAACATATCCCATAATTGCTCCCCCTAAATGCGCAATATTTCCTCCCACATTATTATGAGAAGCCACATTTAACATATCAATAAATATAACAAATAAAGCTATATAGAGTAATTTAACAGAACCGATAAAAAGCATATTTATCCTGTAATTAGGCACTAAAGTAGCTGCAGCTATTATTATAGCAGTAATTCCTGCTGAAGCACCTACCATATTGGAATCAATGTAATTTTGAAAGTGGGGGAGGAAAGTAAATAGTAAAATGGTGATTAAACCACCGGCAATGCCACCCATCAAATAAAGTGGTATAATTTTTTTAGGTGATGTGTATTCCGATAATATTTGTCCAAACCAATATAAAGTAATTAAATTCCATAAAATATGCATTACTTCAAAATGAGTAAACATATATGTAATTAATGTCCAGGGTTTATAAATAAACGCATGCATGCTTAAGGGGAGGGCAATAGCATCTTTTATAAAGTTTAGTCTATTGTCAACTCCCCCCCCAAATAAAAAGAGTAGGATATGCAAAATGCTTATAAATAAAAAAACGAAAGCATTGATAATAATTAATCGTGTAATTGGATTATTACTCCGCACTTTTAATTTTAAATCTTCAATTATTGGAATAGCCATAACTTTTATTTGCTGTTTTAAAATATTTTATAAAATTAAAATGTCACAATAGGCATGCATCCTAAATTACATTAATAAATTTTATTGCTATTTTTTTGCCAGTATTTAATGAGAAAAAAACCGAATAGCATACCTCCTAAATGTGCGAAATGGGCAACATTATCCCCTGAATTATTTGCTAAGCCAGAATATAATTCAGCTGCTCCATAAAGTATTACAAACCATTTTGCTTTTATTGGTATAGCAAAATATATATATAACAAGGTATTAGGGAATAGCATTCCAAAAGCTAATAAAATACCAAAAACAGAGCCTGATGCACCTAATACTACAGGCGCGTTTAATAAATCTGCTTTATAAATTTGCATGTAATCTACTGAAATAAGCAATGCCTCCTTTAAATTATTAGAAGCTATTGCTTGGGAGAAGGCTCTAGGAATTAAATCATTATAATGGTTAACAGCCTCCTGAGAGTTCATTTTTAATTGAGCAGGGTCTATAAAATTTTGAAACTCCTGTAGAGAAGGGTTTGCTATGTAATTCTCAATGTAATCAAGTGCTGGTTTCATTTCAATATATACTATTGCATAATGACAAAAAGCGGCACCAATACCTGTTATCAAATAATAGGTTAAAAATCGTTTTGGTCCCCAATAATTTTCAAGGGTATTGCCAAACATCCATAAAGCAAACATATTGAAAAACAAATGCATGAAACTACCATGCATAAACATATATGTAATTAATTGATAAGGTCGAAAATCATTAGAAAGTGGAAAATGTAGGCCTAATATATTACCTAAGTCAATTCCAAATTGAGTTTCCATTGCTAAAGTGGAAAGAAATAATAAGCCATTAATAATTAATAAATTTTTTACAACTAAGGGCAGAATATTAAAACTGTTAGGTCTAAATTGTTGGTAGGACATAGGCTTCAAAAAAATTAAAATGCACTTTTTTTAAAAAAATAATCAATAAGTTATAACAAATTTGTTTAAAATAATATTCAATTAATATAATAAATATTCCCTTTTTTTATTTATAAAATTATTTCCAATGGAGGAAATAAATAATAATAATATCAAGTGTGATAATATGTGATAAATACTATTTTTTTATTTTTTAAATCGCCTATCTAAATCATCAATTGAAAATGTAGAAATGGTAGGTTTGCCATTGGGCGTGCTATAAGGCATATTACATGCAAAAAGCTCGTCAATAATGTTATTCATTTCCTCCTGCGTTAAAATTTTACCAGATTTTACGGCCATATTTCGAGCCATAGCACGTGCAATATTTTCGCGTTTATTTGATTTTAATTCTTGTAAATTTTGTTTGTAATTTTCTATTAAACCTTCCAGTAAAGTGGCGGCATCATAATGGAGTGTGTCGGCTGGCACACCATGTATGATAATAGCATTCTTACCAAAATCTCTAATATCAAAACCTATATTTTTAATTTCTGATTGTAATTCTTTCACCAATGCAAAATCAGTAGCATTTAATTCAACAGTTTTAGGGAAAAGTTCTTGCTGCGTAACCGAATGCTGTTTGTCAAATGTTTCTAAAATACGTTCATATAGGATTCTTTCATGAGCACCTTGCTGGTCAATAACCATAAAGCCAGTTTTAATATGTGATAAAATATATTTATTATGCAGCTGATAAATTAGTTTTTTATTACTTTCATGAAGTTCATTTTCCCAGTCAGCATTTATAGTTTGCTGTATTTCATCCTCTTTTTTTATTTCAAATCCTATCTGATTATCGGCAAGCCTGTTATGCATCTTTTCGGTATTTGATGGATTTGACAGCTCCTGTTCCTTAGGTTTAAAACTTTTGGAATATTCACTTTTAAAAGGATTAAATGTAGGATCTACTTTTATTGTAGGCTGTTTAATAATACCATCAAGAGGCTGTAACGGCCTATTATAAAAGTGCGATTCCTGATTAAAATCAATACTTGGAGCTATATTAAACTGTCCTAAAGATTTTTTTATTGCTGAAAGTAAAAAAGTATAAATAGTTTTTTCGTCTTCGAATTTAACTTCTGTTTTTGTTGGATGTATATTAATATCAATTGTTTTCGGGTCAACTTCTAAAAGTAGAAAGTAAGAGGCGAAACTATCTTTTGGTAAAAGTTCTTCAAATGCTGATTGAACAGCATGATGAAGATAAGTGTTTTTTATAAAGCGTTTGTTAAGAAAGAAAAATTGTTCACCACGGGTTTTTTTTGCAAATTCAGGTTTTATAACAAATCCTTTTATTTTAACAATGCTAGTGTTTTCCTCAACGGGAACTAATCGGGTATTATAGGAACTTCCAAAAAGCGCCATTAACCTTTGTTTTAATGAGCCAGCTTCAAGATGAAAAACTTCTATGGAATTATGATGTAAATTAAAAGCAATAGATGGATTAGGAATAGAAACACGCTGAAATTCATCAATGATATGGCGCAATTCTACCGAATCGTTTTTCAAAAAGTTTCTTCGTGCAGGAATATTATAAAATAAATTTTTGATAGAAAGGGAGCTTCCTTCCGGACATAGAAAAGCTTCTTGATTTTTTAGTTCGCTAGCTTCTATATTTATTTTAATACCTAGTTCGTCGCCAATGCGTCTAGTTTTTAATTCTACTTGCGCAATAGCAGCAATGGAAGCTAATGCTTCCCCTCTGAACCCCATGGTTTGTATCGCAAATAAATCTTCTGCTTTTCGTATTTTTGAAGTAGCATGTCGCTCAAAACTCATGCGGGCATCAGTTTCGCTCATTCCACAACCATTATCAATAACCTGAATAAGTGTTTTCCCGGCATCCTTAACAATCAATGTAATAACTGTGCTTCCTGCATCTAATGCATTTTCCATCAGCTCCTTAACGGCAGAAGCGGGTCGTTGAACCACTTCACCAGCAGCAATTTGATTAGCAACAGAATCGGGTAGTAATTGAATAATATCAGACATAAGAGTTTTATCTTTACAAAAATAGTACTAAAATTGAAATGTGGACGTTTTGGCAGAATTGTTTTATACTTAAAATAAAATTTGTTCCAGAAGAGCTAATTAAATTATAAATTATAAATAGATTGAATATAATTCTTTGGATATTAGAATTTTTTATGAAAAATAGCTTCTATTAAAAATTAAGGCTCGAGTTTTTTTAATTTCCTTTAATTAACTTTTCAACTTTTTGAAAATCAGGAGTATAAACACAAATAAAATAAATCCCATTTGCCAAGTGCGAAATATCCGTGAAAGAATTATTATTTATAACAGCAACTTTTTCTCCTAATATATTTTTTAATTCAATTGATTTAATTTTCTCAGAGGCTAGGGAGCTATTAAAAAAAAACAAATCATGGGAAGGGTTCGGATAAATATTTATCATATTTTCATTAACAGCAATTTCATTAATTGTGATTGCCGGGTTAATATTCCATCCTATTTCTTTTAGTATTCCTATCTCCATGTTAGCCGGTTTCCTTACTGTATCACCCAGTCCCCAGCAATAACTCATAATTGAATTACAAACAGAATTATGAAGATGCAACAAATCTACTCCTAAACTAAAAACGCCGGTACCACCCGATAGCTTGATGGCTTGACCCCCATTAGAAGAATTTGCAAAAGCTGGACCATCAAAATAATTGGATGTAAACTTTATGCTATCACCTAATGTTGATGTGTTATTAGCTGCAATTCCCACTAGATTACTTTGAGATTCTTTTATTATATATTTATCATAAATTGTAGGGACACTGTCTTGTCCACGCCAAGGGAATGAAGTAGTAAGAGGAGAAAGAGCCGATGCTGGTATATTTCCGAAGGAACCTATATTATTAGGATTTACATAACCATCGCTATAAAAACCTAAGCCATGACCTATTTCATGCATAATAAATGTTATGAAATCCATTTTGTTGTTAGGAGGTGTTCCTGTACCATAATAAAAAGGAGTGTATAGGTTTACATAAATATCCATATCATATTCCCCTACATTTAATTCGCTAGCTGCTAATTGATTGGCTAATGATGTAGGATAAATATAATTATTAATGGGTGCATTAGTGAAGTTTTTTCTGCCATTCCCGAGAGTTAAGCCAGAAAAAGGATATTGGGAGTTATTCACTAAAAAAATGTTTACTTTAATAGGTTCAGTAATTAAAATATAATTGCTCCATCTTTGAGCTGCTTCATTTAAAGAAGACACAAGTCCAGCCGGCACAGTGCTTCCATTTATATTAAAAGTAAAAGAAGTGTTGGTTTGGGCCTCAATGCCGAAAGTTATAATGATAAATAATGCTAACAGCTGTTTTTTCATTGTAGGTGTTTAAATAAAATTAATAATAACAAAAAAATACTTTTTGTCATTTAAAAGTACGAATTTATTTTTTAGTAAAGTTTTCGAAATAAATCCGCAAATTAAATGGTTCAACAACTGGGTGTTTTTCTTTTGTCTTGATACAAAAGAAACAAAAAATCAAGAACAAACGATTCCTCCACACCCGCAACCCTGCATCGCATTCGTTCATCCCTTACGCGCGTTTTCATAAGGATATTTATTGCAAAAAAAATGAAATCATCTGTTTTTATTAATATATCTGTTTTGTCGAAATTATTTTGAACGTTTTACCTAGTGAAGTTTTCGCAATAAATCCGTAAATTAAATGGTTCAAAAACTGGGTATTTTTCTTTTGTCATGATATAAAAGAAACAAAAAATCAAGAACAAACGATTCCTCCAACTCTGCGGCCCTGCATCGCGTTTGTTCATTCCTAACGCGCGTTTTCATAAGGATATTTTTTGCAAAAAAATGAAATTATCTGTTTTTTATTAATATATCTGTTTTGTCGAAATTATTTTGGAAGCTTTACTTAGTGTGTTTTTTTTTAAATATTAATATTTCTAGGATCAATAATGAGATAATTATGGCACTGGATCATTACCATGACCTCCAAATGGATTACATGAAAATACACGTTTAATAGTCAAATAGCTTCCTTTTATTATGCCGTACTTTTTTAGTGCTTCTATGCCATATTGTGAGCAAGAAGGAACGTATCTGCAGGATGCACCTAATAGAGGAGAAATACTATATTGATAAAATTTAATTAAACCAATAAAAATATTACTTAACGCATTTGAAATTAGTTTCAAGTTTTATTAAGTATTGATATTTTTAATTAAATGCTGTAATGCTAAAACTGTTTTTTCTTCCATCTCGGTATATTCAATAATTGTTTTTGAAATAAAAATAAACATTAAATTTATGCTCTTATTTTCCAAATTATCTTTTAAATGATGTTTGTTTTTTCTATATACCTCTCGCATCAATCGCTTTATTCTGTTTCGGTCTACAGCTTTTTTAAATAATCGCTTAGGTACACTAAAAACTATTTTTATAGAAGAAATGTTGGAATGGGATGCCTGCCAAATAATTTTAAAAGGCTTACTATTAAATGATTTACCTTTTTCAAAAAGACCATCAATTTCAATCTTACTGCATAATCGTTCCGCTTTGGTAAAGGTTTGCATTTTTATCCCGAAAATTATATTACAATTTGGCTAGTTTTTAGGGTAATATATTAGTCTCATTCCTTTACAATTTTTTTAAATCTAATGCCATCTTCCGCAACAATTTTTAAAAAATAAGTTCCTCTTGCAATTTCATTAACATCAATGGGCTGATCCGTCAAATTATTTTCTATTTCTTTAACTAATTTACCATTTATATCTGAAATAGAAATTAATTTTGGATTCACTGCATTAACACTTTTTGTTATATATAATTTATCGAAAAACGGATTTGGAAAAACAAAATATGGATGCTTATTATTTATCCAATCAACAGTTTTTGCAGAAGTTGATTTTGATAAAGCCAAAGAAGATAGTTTAACAGATTCTCCACTTGAACTATTATTATTATTGGATGAAATAAATGCTCCATAAAAAGTAATATCACCATTTTCTATAGTAGGTGCTATCCAATCAAATGACCAAGTGGCTGTGCCTGATGGAAATGAAGTGCCTCCAGTTTTATGAGTGATATAATTCCCGTTTCCAATTAATTTAGTGGTTGTAATATTTGTAACAACATAAGTACCTTGATTCACTCCAGCAATGTTTTGTGCTGCTATTTCAAAACCAAATTTGGTCGTATTCGTCGCAGTTATTGTCCCTGTAATTGTATAGGTTTGCCCAGGAGTGTATCCCTCTGATGGAATATTACTTGTTATTAAATTTGGTTCAGTTGCAGCAACTCCTGAATGACAGGAAGTACAATTAAAACCATCTCCGGGAGACCCTGTCTTGCCTATAGGTGCTCCAGTTGAGTTTGCAATAGCAACTAAGGAATATTCCGATATAATAAAAGAAATAATTAAAATTGTAAAAATTGAAATTAAAAATTTAGTTCTATTCTTCATTGGAATCAATTTGAATAACTTTCGTAATTTTATTTTGTGGAAATAAAGTAGTAATAAAACCAATAAATATTATCAATTAAAATTTATAGAATTAGAATTACGCTTATAAAAAAATGATTTAAAGGTTCAATAATCTGAATATAATTCAATTAATTTTAAGAAAAAAGAGAATTATATACGATAAAATAAAAAATATAAAATAAAATTTATTCCATAGTTTTTAATTCTGCAACAAGCTCTGTCAGTGCTTTTTTTGCATCACCAAAAAACATAGATGCTTTAGGGTCATAAAACAATAAGTTATCAATACCTGCATAACCTGCATTCATTGAACGTTTGTTTATGATAATATTTTTTGATTTGTCAACATCCAGAATAGGCATCCCATAAATTGGTGAGGAGGGGTCTGTTTTAGCAGCTGGATTAACTACATCATTTGCTCCAACAACTAGTACAACGTCAGTTTGTTCAAATTCAGGATTTATATCTTCCATTTCTACTAATTTTCCATAATCAACATTTGCTTCAGCCAGCAAAACATTCATATGGCCGGGCATACGACCTGCTACAGGATGTATAGCATATTTAACTTCAACACCCCTTTCTTCCAATAATATTTCAAGTTCATGAATAACGTGCTGGGCTTGTGCCACGGCTAAACCATAGCCTGGAACGATAACAACTCTTTTAGAGTAGTTCATCAGCACAGCTAAATCAGATACTTGTATGTCTTTAATTGCCCCAGCAGCTGAAGCATTGGAGTCAGTTTTTGCGCTACCGCCGAAGGCGCCAAAAATAACATTACTCAATGGGCGATTCATTGCTTTACACATTATTAATGTTAATAATGTACCTGCAGAACCAACAAGAATTCCACCTGTTAACATAATTTTATTATCGTAAAGAAAACCACCGAAAGCAGCAGCTAATCCAGTAAATGAGTTAAGCAATGATATTACTACCGGCATGTCGGCTCCACCAATTGGAATTGTAAATAAAATTCCATAAATTATTGCAGCAGCAAATAATAAATATACTAACATCATATTTCCGCCTGTAGCAATGATAAATCCACCAAAAGCAAAAACACCAATCATAACAATTGTGTTGAGGATATTGTATTTAGGCAGTCTAATTGGTTGATTCATGGTGCCATTTAATTTCAAGTAAGCAATAATACTACCTGAAAAAGATACTGTACCAATTATTAATCCTAAAATAATCGCTATCATTTTACCACCATACATAACGAAAAATGCACCAGGGAAATGCATTGCTAAGCCTAATACAGGACTATTTTCTATGGTAGATATCAAATGATTATATTCAATTATTGAAATCAGCGCGGCACAAGCGCCGCCCATGCCGTTAAACATAGAAACTAATTCAGGCATTTTTGTCATTTGAACATTTTTGGCTGTCATCCAACCAATTGCAGTACCCACAACAATACCACCAATAATTAAACCCATTGCGATAATTGATACATCGCCCTCATGTAAAAATATTGTTCCCAAAATAGCGAGCGTCATACCTGCAGCACCAATTAAATTACCTTTACGCGCCGACTTTGCATTACCCATCATTTTTAAACCGATAATAAATGTGATCGACCCAATTAGGTAACAGATTTCTAATAAATTGTGTTTCATGTTTTTTTTAATTCTAAATTCAACTATTAAATTCTAAATTATTAAAATTAATTTTTTACTAAAAAATAAATTTTACGTTTTAATGATTAGTGAAGTTTTCGAAATAACTCCCGCAAATTAAATGGTTCAAAAACTG
>CAMBDK010000015.1 GCA_945865315.1 Chitinophaga pinensis
CCAAAAACATGTTTCGCAGGAGAAGTAGGCCTAAGTGGCGAAATACGACCGGTAAATAGGATTGATCAAAGGATATCTGAAGCAGATAAATTAGGCTTTGAACATATTTTCATTTCTAAATACAACAAAAAAGGACTTGACCAAAATAAGTACAACATAAAAATTACAATGGTTGGTAAAATTGAAGAGGTTTTTGGATTACTTTTTGGTTAAAAATATAAATTAAAAAACATTTTATATACCACAAAAAAATTACAACAATGATTTTTTTTTGCCTGCTATAAAATCTTTTAAATAAAAGGGTTCAAAATAAGCAATATCCTCAAACTGCTTATTTATATATGCTTGCTCGGAAAGTGCTATCATATTTATTGCTGAAGGGAAAACATTGTCAATAAAAATTATATTTTCATGAACCGACAAAAGCTCTTTACACTTGGCGGCACCATCACCAAAAAAATAGCTAATCTTTTCATTTAAAAATCCGGAAAAAGAATTTTCATCCATAATTTCGGCAGCGGTAGGTTTAATTTCATTATTTGAAAAGTCGAATATTGCACAATACACTTCCATTCTGCGTGCATCTAACATGGGGCAGAATTGTAATTTATCATTATCGATAGTAGTAATAAGATTATTTGAAATTGAAAAAGCGAGATGCTTTAATGTACTTATAGCAATTAGTGGTTTATCTAATGCGTAGCACAAACCTTTTGCTGCACTAACCCCAATGCGCAAACCAGTATAAGATCCAGGCCCCATGCTTACAGCTATTGCATCAACAATTTGCAGTTTTACTCCAGCTTGTAAAAGAACATCTTCAATAAATAGTGTAAGGTTTTCGGCATGAGAATAATCGCCATTATGTTCTTTAAAGGCCATCAATTGTCCATCTTTTGCAAGCGATACGCTACATACTTTAGTAGCAGTTTCTATATTTAAAATTAGAGCCATTATTAAGTATCCTAATAATATTAAATAAAAAATATAAATATAAAATCTAGAAACCTAGATTTAAAAACACCAAAATTAGAGCTAAGGATTAAACCAAACGAGAGTAGTAATAATAGTCACTAAATTATTTTTTAGAACCATTAAACAATTCCGACTTATCCACTTTATTCACTTCAGTAGCTTCGTTCAATTGCTTGGCAATTGCACTGTATGGACCAGCAATTAATTCATCACCAACTTTCACCCCCTCTTTAATTTGAATATAATTATTATCCTGAATCCCTGTTTTCACCTTTACAATTTTAGCTTTCCCATTACTATAAATAAAAACGCATTCCTCAATTTTAATTAAATCTGTATTTTTATTATTATTCTCAGCTAAATTATTAATTTCAATACCCTGTTCAGCATCCTCTTCACTATTAATTTCCTTATCTTTATACATACTACTATCGGCCCTAGTAGTTACAGATTGGATAGGAACAATAATGATACCATTAGCTTCATTGGTTTGAATATCAACTGTTGCGCTCATTCCAGGGCGAAAAGGCGCAGTATTTATATTTACTAAATCCAAATAAGATTCTTGCAATATCCTTATTTTTACCGTAAAGTTAGTAACCTGTTCAGCAGTAACTCCAACGGTATTTGCAGAGTTTGCTATTTCGGTAACAACGCCTTTAAATTTCCTATCGATATAGGCATCCACTTCAATAATAGTAGTATCGCCATAATGCACACGAACAATATCATTTTCATTCACATCCACACTAACTTCCATTTCATTTAAATTAGCAAGCCTCATAATTTCTGTTCCTTCCATTTGGGCCGTTCCAACAACACGTTCCCCTTTTTCTTTATTTAACTTAGAAACAGTACCATTAACAGGAGAAAAAATTGTAGTTTTTGCCAGATTATCATTGGCTTCTTTTAAGGAAGCTTCAGTACTTTTAACATTAAATTCAGAAGCATTTACATTTTCTTCGGCACCTTTTAAATCAGCTTTTGCACCATCGAAAGCAGCCTTAGAGCCATCAAATTCGGATTGCGATATTGCACCCTGCTCAAGCAATTTTTTATTGCGCTGGAAGGATGCATCTGTATTTATAAAGGCAGCCATCAATTGGTCTAAACGCGCTTTTGCATTTAATACATTAGCTTTAGTCCCATTGAGGGTAGCAATCATCCTGGTCAAATTCGATTCGTATAACAAGGGATTTATTTTACATAAAACATCCCCTTTTTTCACATGGTCTCCTTCTTTCACAAAAAGTTCAACAATTTCACCAGAAACATCAGAACTAATTTTAACCTCCACTTCAGGTTGAATTCTTCCATTAGCAGAAACTGTTTCAATGATATTTCCTTTTTTAGCGATTTCTGTAATAACATTTATTGCTTTAGTTCCTGAATAATTTTTAATAATAAAAACAGCTATTAAAATAGAAAGACCAACAGCAATAATCCAAAATATTTTTTTCATAATTTTTTTATATGTTCACCATACCAAGCCTAAAAAGGCTATTAATATGAGAAAATTAATTTTTTTATTAAATTTATATTTCTAAAAACTAGCAATATTTTTTTGCAAATCTGATTCCCTATTAATAAAATAAGAATTGCTGTTAAAGTTTGAAATTATAATTTCAAGGGTTTTCCTAAATAAAAATCAAGTACTTTCGATTTGAAAACACACTCATATTTAGCCTGTAATAAATCACTTTCTGACTTTGCTAATTTATTTTTTGAATCGTTGTATTCATTTGTATTTAACATGCCTAAATTAAATTTTTGTTCAATATATTTAAATGACTCTTTCATCGCAGCAACTTTTTTTAAAGTTGCATTATATTTCTTGAGTCCACAAATTACATCTACAAATGACTGTTGAATAATTTTTTCTAATTGCAATTTAGTGGATTTAACATTTAACTCTGCGTTTAGTTTTTGAATGCGAGCTTTATCCACATTCAACTTAGTTTGAAAACGATTAAAGATAGGAACAGTTAAAAAAAAACCAAATGATTTATTCACATTATCCCTGTATTGATCAACGAAAGAATTTTTTTCAGTTAATGGATTAGAAAAAACAGGTGAAAAAACCGTATCGCCAATAGATGTAAAACTACCATCAGCAGCGTAGCCCTGAAAGGTAGGGAAACCAACAATCTTTTTACTAAGCCCAGAATAGCCTGTGCCATAAGCAGCGCTAAACAATAAACGAGGACTAAAGCCTCCCAATGCAATGTCTATAGCTTTTTCAGAACTCTTCACCTTAAGTTCAGCACTTTTAATTTCCGGCAAATTATTAATCGCAGTATTATAAATTTGGTCTACATCTGCAGTTAACATGGATTCATTAACAATTGCTAAATCTGGTTTTACAATATTAAAACTTTTAGTTAGTTTCAAATTCAATAATTGAGCAAGCGAAAGATATGAAATGTCCAATGAATTTTGAGCATTGGTATGGTTAAGTTCTTCCAAAGCGAATTGCGCTTGGATATCAAGCAATGCTCCTTTGGCGGCAGCTCCTAATTCCACATTTTTTTTTGTTCGCTCCACCTGGGCGCTTGTTATTTCCAATTGATTTAAAGCACTTTCCACATTTTCGATATCAAACAATATCTGCAAATAGGAAGAAGCGACATTCAAGGAGATATCATTCTTTATTTTATCCACATCGTATTTACTTGCCAAATAAACAAATTGATTTTGTTGTATTGCATTAATAGTCTGCAAACCACCAAATAAAGTAATATCTGAACTTAATGAAAGATTTTGTGAAAGGACTTTTTGGCTTGCAAATTGATTGGTAAAACGGTCAATAGTGCGGCCGTAATTATAAGAATGAGAAGCGTTTGCATTAATTGATGGTAATAAATTAGTTTTGCTTTGCACTAAATCAATATTTGATAATTCAGTATTTAATTCCGCTTGTTTAATAGCGACATTATTATTTAATGCATAATCAATACAGGCCTCCAAGGTCATTGGCTGGAGAATTACTAAAGCCTCTTGAGCAAAAATAAATCTCCAATTAAATAGCAATAAAACGGAGAGAAAAAGAATAGCTTTTATTTTCATAGTTGCAAATGTAATAATAGGATTCGACATTTAAAGCATGTATAAGCATTTAGATATGGAGAATTTTGATAGTTAAATCCTCCGCATCAGGCTGTTTTATATTTCTACAATTACTAAAATAAAAACGGCCTTTAAAGTTTTTCGTCAGCAATTTTTTAAAAATTTCTATATTATCTTTAGCGCACAATAAAATTTTAATTTTTACGCTTGGATTGATCTTTAAAAACTCAATAAAACCAATTAATTCAGGGTTAAAACCAGCTGTAGAATCATTAACAACAGAATCAAGAAAAGACTTATTAATAAATATTAGGCCCCCCTTTTTAATTTTGATAAATTTTAAGGTAAGTGAGGTGTCTATAAGAGGAGTATTAAAAATCAGACTTTGCCAGATATAGCCTTTTGCCGTTATTGCCATGCCAATAGTTTCATTACCAAAAATTTCCAAAGAAATTAATTTTTTATTACTAGAAATATTAAATGTATCCCCATTTAAAAAGTAACAAACATTTACATTTATAGCTAAAATGGTAGCTGCATCAATTGAATTTATTTTCAAAACAATTGGAGGCTTAAAATCTATATTTCTTGCTGCCACAGGGGCGGCATCAATTAAACCATATGGTATAAAACCCTTTTTTATTACAGAGTCGTTTTGAGAAAATAAAGTAGATGAACAAAAAACTAAAAGAAAATACAATATGGATAAACATTTCATGTTAGCGGTTATTTAGACAAAATTAGGCATTATTAAATATATTAATTTAATGTAAGGATAAAACAAACGAAAAATATTTTCTAATTTTGTAAACAATTATAAAAAAATGAGTTTAACAAACGTTATTGGGTTAATTGCTGCTTTTGCAACAACAAGTTCATTTGTCCCACAAGTTATAAAAATATTAAAAACGAAAGACACAAAAGGTGTTTCACTGGTGATGTATGTTATATTTACAATTGGAATTTTATTATGGCTAATTTATGGCTTATTATTATTTGATATTCCAATAATAATAGCTAATTCAGTAACATTAATTTTAGCGTCTATTATTTTATTTTTGAAAATAAAAAACGGTTAATCCGAATCTTTTTTTATTATTTTAGATAAATGTTATTGGGTTAAAAGGTGCAAAAGTTTAATATTATTTAAAAATAAGCTAATGGAAGAAATTTTTGTAGATATACACTGTCATTCTACCATGAGGGCTGTCCATACAAATCCCAATGGTCAACATAAAAATATTTGGGATTGTACAAACAATGATATTGTAGATTCCTATTTGGGGAAATGGGCCGCTATTAAGTCGAAAGCTATTTCAAAAAAATCACAATCCAACTTTTATAATTGTATCCAGGGGCAAACTAGAGTAATTTTTGATTCGCTTTACCCACTAGAAAGAGGATTCATAAATTTAAAAAAAATCCCATCCTTATTAATTGGAAAAAAAGCCATAGAAACTTTAACTGTAATATCATCGGGGGTTTCAATTGAGCAGTTCAGAGATTATAAAGCTACTAACGATTATTTTCATGAATTAAATGAACAATATAAATTTTTAGAACGAAATCAAGGACCCTCTCCATGTGGTAAATACAATTATAAAATAGTTGCCAATTATTCTGAACTTGAAGCCTCATTAGAAAAACATAGCAATACAATAAATGTAATAGTGACCATTGAGGGTGCTCATGCTTTTGGTTGTGGAACAAATGATTCGGAGAAGATGCCTATTGAAGAACTGAAGAAACTTCTTAAAAATAATATTGATGAAATAAAGAGATGGGAGCATCCACCATTTTTTATAACATTTGCGCATCATTTTTGGAATCAATTATGTGGCCATGCCACTACCCTATCGCCACCAACTAATTTAATTTGCAACCAAAAAAAAGGACTCAACCAATCATTTACAGAGCTAGGTAAATTTGTATTAAAAGAATTATTATCCACAAAAAACGGAAAAAGAATATTGATAGACACCAGGCACATGAGTGTTGCATCTAGAAAATATTACATCGCATTTATTGCTGATCACAACAAAATGCAGCCCAATGATAAAATACCATTAATATCAAGCCACTCTGCCGTAAATGGTTTCAAAAAGATGGATCATTCAACTAAAACAGAAGATACAAACTCCAAAAAGAAATCTACCAAATTTTGCTCCTGGAGCTTAAATATATCTGAAGAAGAGGCTATTTCTATTCATGCTTCAGGAGGAATTATAGGTGTGATTCTTGACAAAGGCCGGCACAGCGGCATTGATAATCTAAAATCAATAGAGCTATTGCCAAATTCAGAAAATAAAAAAAACTTGTTCCTCAAATTGTTGTGTGACAATATCTTTTTCATTATTTCAGCCATCAATGAGCAATCAGCTTGGGATACCCTCACATTAGGAACTGATTTCGATGGTGTTATTACCCACTTTGATGATTATGAAAACATGTCGAAGCTTCCAGCTTTAAAAAAGGATCTAGTTCATTTTTTAACAATAAACAATTACCATACTAATTTATGGTTTGGATATACCCCCGAAAAATTAATGAATAAATTGTTTACTGATAATGCAATGGCTTTTTTGAGAAGAAATTTTATATAATTTTTATTTTTTAGAAAATAAATTAGAGAAAAAATAAAAAACGCCGAAAAAATATAAAAGATAATTTATGTAATATTTTACATCCCATTATTTTCTTTATTTATTCCATGCCAAGAATTTAAAAACCAACAATATTTTATTAGAAATTATCAAAAAAAAAGATGGCTATTAAATATAAATAGCCATCCTTTAAAATAAAATTTTATTTTACTTTTTTAATTAGCAGGAGTTGCAGCAGTTTCAGCGGTTTTTGCATCCTTTTTTCCGCCTTTACAGCAAGATTTACTTTTTGATGCTCCTTGACATGATTTACCCATTGGTGCCTCATTTTCAGACAATTTTGCCTCAGAATCTTTTTTACAACAAGCTTTATTTTTATCGCACTTCTTTTTATCTGCTTTTTTCTCCTCACCACCTATGGAAATTAAATTTCCTTTAGTTAATGATGCAACTGTAAGAGCAGATGAAGCTCCGATAATACCTGTAAATGCAACTAATAAAAACAATTTTTTCATTTTGTTTGTGGTTTTAAGTGATTATTAAATATTAATTTGTAACACAAATATAAGTAAAATAGATTTATTTCAAAAATAAACCAGAGAATTTGTTCAAACATTTATTTATAATCAGTCTATAATGTCAGATTTACTCATAAATATATAATTTTTAAAGGTATTCCTGAGTTCATTTCACTCGGGTATTCGATATAACTGTTTTAAAAAGCAGTCATTAACCAATTTAAATACCTGATTTTCAAAACTACGAAAGCCTCGAACCCCTGTGCATTATAGTTCAGCCGGTGGACTATATGGACAGGCGCTATTTAAATAAAAATCACAAGAAATTTACAAGTGTATTGCATCTTTAAAAAGAGCTAACAAAAATTATGATGTAAAACTGAAATTTGTTGAATACCTTTGAGATAAAATTGAATTATCAAAACAATTAAATAATAAATACTGAAGTTTAAAATTTGCCAAATTAAAAATACTTCTTTGATATGCATTAAAAGATAAATTAAAAACTTTATTATATTTTTTATTAAAAATCTTTAAAATAATTATACTTTTTGAATAAAAATGAAAAAAATCATGTTGTTGGGTTCTGGCGAACTGGGTAAAGAATTAGTTATTGCATTAAAAAGATTAGGCCAATATGTTGTTGCTGTTGATTCATACAACGATGCACCTGCACAACAAGTTGCTGACGAACGTGAAATTATTAATATGCTGGATGGAAATGAATTGGATAGAATAGTAGCAAAACACAAACCTGATATTGTAGTTCCAGAAATTGAAGCTATACGAACCGAACGTTTCTATGGTTACGAGCAGCAAGGCATACAAATAGTGCCAAGTTCAAAAGCTGCTAACTATACGATGAATCGTAAAGCTATACGTGATTTAGCCGCTAAGGAATTAGGATTAAAAACTGCAAAATATGAGTATGCTAATAGTTTGGATCAATTAATTACAGCTGTTGCTAAAGTTGGAATCCCATGCGTTGTTAAACCTTTAATGAGTTCGTCAGGAAAAGGCCAGTCAGTAATTAAGGGCGAAGAGGATATTTCAAAATCATGGGATTATGCACAGTCAGGTAAACGTGGTGATTATACCGAAGTTATAGTAGAAGCATTTGTAAAATTTAATTCTGAAATAACATTGTTAACAATCACTCAAAAAAAAGGCATCACCTTATTTTGTCCTCCCATTGGTCACAGACAGGCTAGAGGAGATTTTCAAGAAAGTTGGCAACCAGCAGAAATACTTCAAGAACATTTAATTGAAGCGCAAATTATGGCTGATAAAGTTACAAAAGCATTAACTGGCTTTGGACTATGGGGTGTTGAATTTTTTCTTGCTGATGATGGCGTTTACTTTTCTGAATTATCCCCTCGTCCGCATGATACAGGGATGGTTACCCTTGCAGGCACGCAAAATTTTACTGAATTTGAATTACATGCTAGAGCTATATTAGGTTTTCCAATTCCAGAAATTATTTTGGAAAGAGCTGGTGCAAGTGCCGTTATTTTAGCAGATAAGGATGGTATTAATCCCATCTATTCAGGCATTGAAAATGCATTAAATAACAAAAACTGTAATGTCGTTATTTTTGGCAAACCAATTACAAGGCCCTATCGGAGGATGGCTTTAGCCTTAACTTATGATAAATTGGGTACCCGCATTGATGCTGTAAAAAAGCGCGCGATAGAGATAGCTGGAATGGTTAAAGTAATTTCTAAATAATATATTTAAAAAAATATATTCAATTTCACCTATTCTATTTTACAACAATATTTCTAATAAATAAAAATAAAATTTTAAAAGTCATGAGTTAATTTTTGAATTTTAAAATATATAAAATTTAATTAAAATGTAAACTATCCTATTAAAATATTAAAAAAACAAGCTGAGCTATTGCCTACAACAATTAACATAAATGAATTTATAGAATTATCAAAAATTCACCCCATGCTGGATGTGCGCAGTCCAGCAGAATATGATTGTGGGCACATACAAGGGGCTTATTCATTACCTATATTTTCAAATGACGAAAGAGCAATTGTAGGCACAGCCTATAAAAATGAAAGCCGGGAGGCTGCTGTAGAAAAGGGATTAGCATTTTGGGGACCTAAAATGAAGGAACAAGTTGAAAATGCGAAAAAAATAAATAATAATAAAACCTTTTTGGTTCATTGTTGGAGAGGAGGAATGAGAAGTTCAAGTTTAGCATGGCTATTAGAATTGTACGGTTTCAAAATTTATTTGCTACGAGGGGGCTATAAATCATTCAGAAGAAAAGTGTTAGAAAGTTTTGCTGAAGATAGAGAAATATTAATTTTAGGAGGAAAAACAGGTTCGTGTAAAACAATAATATTAAATAAATTAATGGCTTTAGGCATACAAGCCATTGATTTAGAGAGGCTAGCAAATCATAAGGGATCCTCCTTTGGTGCATTGGGAGAAAAGCCTCAACCAACACAAGAAATGTTTGAAAACGAACTTTTTTTTCAATTGTATAAAACAGACAAAAGCAAAATTGTTTTGTTGGAGGATGAAAGTGCGATGATTGGAAACAAAGTTATTCCTAAAATGTTTTTCGAAAAAATGAGAAACAACAATACATTTTTTCTTGATATTCCATTTGAAAATAGATTAGAAAACATAACTATCGAATATGGGAAATACGAATCAACAGATCTAAAGGAAGCTATTAACAGAATCACAAAAAGGCTAGGAGGCCTAGCCACCAAAATTGCATTAGAAGCTATTGACAATGGTGATTTTAAAACAGCATTTGAAATTTGTTTAGCATATTATGATAAAACATATGAATATGGAAAAAACAAACGCGCACCCGAAACTATTACTAATTGCACCTTCGATAAATTTAATATAGATAGTATTGCTCAGGAAATAATAAAAAAAATAAGTTGTTTACCCTTGTAAATTAAAATTGTTACACGAAAATTATTTAACCAGTAAAAAATATTTTTTAAATCATAAATTCTAATTATAACCAAATAGTATGTTAATTAATGAAAAAATAAAACTTACACAATTTAGCCATGGTGCTGGGTGCGGCTGCAAAATTGCTCCAGGAGTTTTAGACGAGATTTTAAAATCAAATATTATTTCACCAAAAAATGAAAAATTAATAGTTGGAAATAGTAGTAAAGATGATGCCGCAGTATTTGATATTGGCAATGGAAAAGGAATGGTAAGTACTACTGATTTTTTTATGCCCATCGTAGATGATGCCATCGATTTTGGTAAAATTGCTGCTGCAAATGCAATTAGTGATGTATATGCTATGGGGGGAAAACCTTTAATGGCAATAGCTATTCTTGGTTGGCCAATTAATAAGCTGCCAACCGAATTAGCCCAAGAAGTTATTGATGGTGCACGTATTATTTGTGCTGAAGCAGGAATACCGCTTGCTGGTGGACACAGTATTGATAGCCCTGAGCCTATTTTTGGGCTTTCTGTTAGTGGTTTAGTAGAATTGAAAAATTTAAAAAGGAACAACACTTCAAAATGTGGTGATTTAATTTACATTACAAAAAATATAGGTGTTGGAATATATTCTACAGCTATTAAAAGAGGCGTATTGAAAGAGGAACATAATGGAATTGCCACAGAACAAATGATGAAATTAAATAAAATTGGTGAAAAAGTGGCACTATTAAAAGGAGTTACAGCGATGACAGATGTAACTGGATTTGGCTTGTTAGGCCATTTAATTGAAATGTGTGAAGGTGCAAATTTATCAGCTGATATTAATTATGCTAAAGTCCCATTGCTTAAAGATTTAACTTATTATACAGACATGATGTGTGTTCCCGATAATTGCTTCCGTAACTGGAGTAGCTACGACCCTAAAGTATCTGGAATATCTGGCGAATCGCTACTTACCCTTTGCGATCCTCAAACAAATGGTGGTTTATTGATTACTGTTAATCCAAATTCAAAACATGAATTTGAGCAACTATTGATGAAGGAGGGCTTAGAACAATTTGCATCCCCTATAGGAGAAATGAAAACCAGAGCTGAAAAAACTGTTTTTATAGCTTAATTAGTGTCTGTCCATAGAGTCAAACATTTTCAAATTATGCAAATTTTAAGCTTCAGAATTCTGGATTTCAAATTTTTGAACCAAAATTGTTTTGTTTGAAATAAAGCCAATAACGGTAGTCATTGCTAGGCTTTTTTAGCCGAAGCAATCTCCTATATTGGTTTGAGATTGCTTCAGTCGTACCTCCTTCGCAATAAAGTTCTAAGTTTAAATGCCGACTCTATTTACAGGCACTAATTAATTGATAATTTTCACTTAAAAATATTATTTAAAGGAATCAATGAAAATATTTGAATATTAAATTTGATTTCGGTATCATTGCATATGATAATTGTGTTGTATATTTTATCTGTTTGCCCTTTTGAAAAGTTGTGCAATATTTAAAATTGAGATTAGTAAATTTGATTTTTATCTTAAAATGTTAGAAAAAAACATATGCCCTTATCCTGGTCTTCGTCCATTTAACGAGGATGAGTCGGTATTTTATAAAGGGAGAGAAGATCATATCAACACTATTATTTCTCAATTACAAGAGAAAAAATTTTTAATGGTTACTGGCGCCTCGGGAGATGGTAAGTCTTCTCTTATTTATGCCGGATTAATTCCTCGCTCTCGTGCTGGTTTTTTTAAAGCTCAATTTAACAATTGGATAGTTGCAGATTTCAAGCCAGAAAGAGCCCCATTATCAAATTTAGCAATTACCCTAAACAAACACCTTAGTTTTGATGATGTCAAAGAATTAGAAGAAAACCTTAGCTATGGCTTTTCTTCATTGGTGAAAATTTATAAGGAGTCGAAGTTTTATGTAAACCAAGACAATATAAAACTGAATGATAATGACACTCCAATTAATAAGGAGATCTCCAATAAAGGGGCCAACCTATTAATTCTAATTGATCAGTTCGAAGAACTTTTTACCAATGCAGAAAATTTCAATATCGGAAAACCTTCCCTGCAAGCAATCACACTTATTAATTTAATAATTGAAACAACTCAATTAGCTGAGAAAGAAAATTTGCCCATTTATATTGTTTGCACCATGCGTTCGGATTATATAGGTGATTGTGCAGCTTTTAAAGGACTTCCAGAACTTATTGTTTATAGTCAATTTTTTGTCCCTCGGCTAAAACGCCAAGAAATACATCGTGCTATTCTGGAGCCGGCAAATCTTTCTGGCAATAAAATAAACAATCGTTTAATTGAAAGATTAATAAATGAATTGGGGGATGGCATAGATCAACTTCCTATATTACAGCACGCCCTTAACCGTATTTGGAAATCTCATATTGACGATGGAGCAAAAGAAATGGACATCCTTCACTACGCAAAAGTTGGTGGACTTGATGCTGCATTACTGCCAGAAGATCAAAAAACTATATATAACGAATGGATTAAAAACCAACCTTTATTTAAATTAAATATTTTAAAAAACCCTTCTTTAGGTAATGTGTTAAATGCCCATGCCCGTGAACTTTTTGAATCATCTGTTGCATATTATTGTAAACATATTAATGAGAAAGTAACTACAACAGAGGCCCATAAAATTTTACAGAAAATATTCACATGTCTTACTAAAGTTAATGATGGCCGTGCTGTAAGAAATCGTTCTACAGTAAAAGAAATAAAGCAAATAATCGGAAGTGATATTGATAATGTATTAATTGAGGGATTAGTTAATTCATTCAGGGAATCAGGTAATACATTGCTAAAACCTTTTATTAACAATGACGAAAAAAATCATTTATTGCTAGATGATGATATACTAGATATAACTCACGAATCATTAATAAGAAACTGGGCTGAACTTACAGAATGGACAAAAGAAGACCACGAACAAGTATTAGTCTTAAATGATTTTAAAAAACAAGTAGAAAGATGGGAAATTACAAATCGTTCAAAAGATTTTTTGCTTACCATAGGCTCTTTAAGCTACTTTAAAACATGGTTTGAAACTATTAATCCAAATAAATACTTAGCCGCTAAATACGATTCATCTAGCAAAGCGCCTGAGCAAAAAATAAATGAAGCTGCCATATTTATTAATTCAGCAATCGATTACCTTGAATTAAGTGAGTCTACTATTAAGAAAAAACGCAAAGCAATAGCAATAATTTCAACGCTAATGATATTGGTTCTCTTAGGATTTACCTCTTGGGCGTTTTGGGAAAGGAATAAAGCGGTGGACCAACAAGTAATTGCTAATATTAAAACCGTGGAGGCGAAAAATGCCGAAAAACTTGCACTTAATTCAGAACGCATTGCACTAAAAGCGAAAAATGCAGCACTTTTTTTAAAAGAAAAAGCCGAAATAAGTGAGAAATTTGCCCAAAAGGTAAAGCGTCAAGCCGAACTGTCAAATATAGAAGCCATAAATGCTAAAGGTATTGCTGAAATAGAAAAACGAAACGCACAAAAACAAACTAATGTTGCAAAAACAGAAAAAGATAATGCAGAACGAGAAAAAACAAAAGCAGAACAAGAAAAAATAAAAGCAGAACAAGAAAAAACAAAAGCAGAAAAAGCAGAATTAAAATCAAGGAAACTGAAACTTCTTTCCATCGCTCAAAATCTAGCTTTAAAATCAACCCTTTATAAGAAAAATATTAACCTGAGCGGCCAGCTTGCTTTACAAGCATTTATGTTTAATAAAAATAACGGTGGATTAGAGGAAGATCAGGTTATTTATGAAGGACTAAGAAATGCATATTCCTTATTAGATAGTAGTAAAAGTTTAAATGTTTTTCGTCCAGCAATGGAAATAAGAGCATTGAAAGAAACCAACAATATGATTATTTCAGCTAGCTTGGATGGTAAATTATACAAACAAAATAATAATTCAGGCCCTATCAACCTCTTTTCGGAAATTAAATTTACAAGTCCTATTAATACTTTATATTTTGGAGAAAACAATAAATATTTTGTTACTGCACATGATAATTATTCCATTTCTTTATGGGACATTAAAACTGTATTAAATAATACAGAAAACAAAATTCTAAATCCCAATGAATTGAAAGGTCATAATGGTTTGGTGCGTTCTATTTCATTTAGCTCAAATGCTAATTTCATAGCAACTGGTGGTAAAGACAGCTCCATTATTATTTGGAATATAAAGGAGCAAACAACTTTACAAGTAAAAAAAATAAAAGCTTCCGCCGCTATAAAATATTTAATTTATTCTGCTAATGATCTCGAATTAATTGCTGCCCAAGAGGATGGAAAAATTGTAATGTTTAATATTAGTGGTGGAGAAGAAAAAATAGTGTCAAATAATATGTTTAACAAACCATTGTGTATGGCAATAAATAAACTTGAAAATAAACTCCTAGTTGGATTTTCAGACGGCACTATTATTAACTTTGACTTGGACTTTAAAGATATAAATAAAATAAATAAAGTTGAATTTAAGGCCCATTCAGCAGCTATAGAAAATATAGTATTCAATAATAATTTTACAATGGTGGCTTCCACAGCTTCTGATAAATCAGTAAAGTTTTATAATTATAATGCATACTTCGAAAATATTAATTCAACAGGCAAATCAATCGATTTAAAAAACAATAATAGCAAAGTAAAAAGTATTATATTTACTTCTGACAATAAAATTATTGCTGCTTGTTCAGATAAAGTTATAAAAATTTGGGAAACTTCAAGTGAAAAACTAGTGGAGAATATTTGCTCCTTATTAACAGCGAAAATAACAGAAGCAGATTGGAAATTAATTGTTGATGAAGATATACAATTTGAAAAAACTTGTAAGGAATTATAATAACACTTTTCATCATTATTGTTTTTTATTTACTGCATAACTGGATCTTACTTATTTACAATTTATTATGATGCGTATTTTACTTTTATCATTATTTTTTATTGCAGGCTTGACATTAATTTCAAAGTCACAAAATAATTGTGAGCAAAATTTAAAACAAGCAGAAGAGTTATATAAAGATGGGGATTACGATAATGGCATATTAATTCTCGAAAAACTATTTACACAATGTAGCTTTTCAAATAAAAAAAAGGAAGAAGCTTTAGAGCTGCTTACAAAATTTTATCTTGAACAGGATAACCTTAAGGAATCAGATGCTGCCATGCGCAAACTATTAGATAACAATCCCCATTATGAAATAAAAGAAATAGATAGCCACGAAGATTTTAATATTTTATTAAGTAAATTTGTCATTCACCCTTTATTAACCATTGGCATTCGAAATGCCGCTCTGGAAACAGAAATAAAAATTATAAAAACATATTCTATACTTGATAATATTGATTATAACTATAGTTATAAAACAACTAAAACAATTCCATTATATCACCTTTGGGCTGAATATCAATTTAAAAAAAAACTCGCTATAGCTATTGATTTTATTACTTTTAATTTAATGTATAAAAGAGAATTTAGTGATAATAGTGATTGGACTATGAATTTTAATGAAACCTTATCTTTTATAGAAATCCCTGTAAATTTTAAAAAATATTTCTTTTTAGGTAAAAATATAATTCCATATGCAAGTTTAGGATTAGGATATTTAAGGATTGTAAAAGCGCAGGGGAATGCTGATATAAAATATACAAAGTTGGATTTTTTTAATGGGGAATCTACTGCTTATAATACTAATTCTGGGAATATGGACTTGCTTGAAATGAGAAATAAAAACAATTGCGAAATTTTAGCCGGCGCCGGTATTGGTTATAAGTTTATGAATTTAGGTATTTTTATTGATGCTAGATACAGCAAAGGATTAAATAGCCTTACTAACTCATCGAAACGATTTAATAATTCAACACTAATAAATGATTATTATTATATAGATAATTCTATAAAATTAAACAAATATGAATTAGGCATTTCTATATCCTATACTTTTGTAAACTCTATTAAAAAGTACGATAATGTTAAATAAAAATTATATATATATTTTATTTCTTTTTATTTTAATGGCTTGCAAAAAGGAATTACCTCCTTCCGTGCCGGGAATTATAAATGGCCCTTTAAACTTTTGTCCCAACGATTCAAATATTTCATACACTATTGAGCCATTAGAAAATACTACCTATTATTTATGGACCGTTCCCGACGACTCGAAAATTATTTCAGGCCAAGGAAGTACTTCTATCAAAGTTCATTTTGGTAATAAATCAGGGGAAATTTGTGTGAAATCAAATAACAACAATCACCAAAGTGAACCATCCTGTATAGAAGTGTCGCAAGGTGGTCTTGCAAATACTTGGTGCAGAGAGCTGAACTTTTTAGGCGATGGTAGATCGCTGGCCGTTGGCTTTTCTATCGGAAATAAAGGATACATTGGTACAGGACTTGGAATTAATCAGTATAAGGATTTTTGGGAATATGACCCGGCATTTAATACATGGACCCAAAAAGCAAATTTTGCTGGTGGCGAAAGGATGAATGCTGTTGGTTTTGCAATTGGTGATAAAGGTTATATTGGAACTGGATATGATGCTGTTAATTATTTTAAAGATTTCTGGGAATATGATCCAGCACTGGATACATGGTCTGAAAAGGCTAACTTCCCAGACCTTGCTGGCAGAGCATTTTGTTTTAGCTTAACAATTGGTGGAAAGGGCTATATTGGTTCTGGAACAAATTACTCAAATGTTCCTCGACTAGACTTTTATGAGTACGATCCAACAAATAATATTTGGACACAAAAAGATAGTTTACCTTCTCCATTTTTGGTAGCCTCATCATTTACGATTGGAAATAAAGGATACATGGGGCTTGGAACAGATGGAAATCAAACACTTGATAAGTTTTTTGAATTTGACCCTGTGTTAAACAAATGGACTAGAAAGGCTGATTTTGCTGGCGGTCCTAGGTATAACGCCGTTGGTTTTGCAATTGGTGATAAAGGTTATATTGGAACAGGTGAATACAACAATAATCTCTTCAATGATTTTTGGGAATATGACCCCAATAATACTAGTAATGGATTTGATACCAATAATAATCCACTAGGAAAATGGAACCAAAAAACATCTTTTCCCGGAGCAATTAGAAAATCTGCCGTTGGATTTACAATTAATAAAAAGGGTTATATTGGCACTGGGGCTCCCGATACAGGGCCTCTATTTATTGATTTTTGGGTATACGGTCAATAAAAAAAGAAATTTAATAAGCATACTTATAAAGCGGAATAATAAGATAAATGATTTTTATTTTTTTCAAAAAAAAACAATTATGACTCAAAAATTACAAATGAAATTGCCTTTTTTATTTAATATAAATCAGCTAATAACATATTTTCTTATCCTTTTTATGGGACTTTCCTGTTTTGCCCAAAATGTAAATCCATTTCAATTACCTGCCAGTATACCTATACCATCTTGGATTAATAAAGTAGATTGGAACAAGCCCAATGTAAGAGAAATTGGAAAACTGATAGCCGAATATAAGAAATCGGAGGAATACATGCTGTCAAAAAAATTAAACGAACAAAAAAATACAAATGGCTATTACAAGCAGGAGGTGGAAGAACCATATGAAACTGCCTTTATACGCTGGGAAATGAAAATGCGAATGGAGCAGGCAATTGAATTCGATGGGAAAATAAAAATAGACAATGAAAAATTAAAACAAAAATTAAAGGATGACTTATTAAAACAAAGTGCACAAACGAAATCAGCAAGCATGTCTAATGGCAATTGGACAAGTTTAGGCCCTATTGAAACTTTTGGTTCTAACAATTTTGGCCCAGCAGATATACAGGTAAACATTTATACTTTTGCAATTGCCCCTTCCAATCCAAATATTATATATTGTGGTACCGAACCTGGTGGCATTTTTAAAACTACTGATAAAGGATTAACTTGGCATAGTGTATGGGACAACATACCGGCTCAGCAGACACAAAGTATTGCTATAGATTACACGAATGCTAATATTGTATATGGTAAGTTTGGTAATAATATATTAAAAACAACTAATGGTGGAATTTCTTGGAACTTATTAACTGGATACACTGGAGGTTCTGGTGAAAAAATAATTATTTTAGAGGCCACAGGAAGAATAATTACAATAGGTACTACAGATGTTTTTTATAGTGATGACAATGGCACAACATGGCTTCAATCAGTTGGAGTATCTTCATGTACGCAATTGTACGACATACAAAATATGGCAGGCAATAGCGATACAATTTATGTTTCTGGTAGAACAAGTTCTTATACATTGAAATTATATAGATCTGTTGATGGTGGTGCCAACTTTGCTGATGTAACAGGCTTAAACGCAGCCATTAAAAATTCGGGTTCTAGATTTGGAGTGAGCTTGAACAACAAAAATATTATTTACTGCGTTGCATTAGGCCATGATGAGCCTCCCAAAATATTAAAAAGCACCGATGCTGGGTTTAGCTGGAGTGTTATTGTTTCGTCTACAAGCACTGATTTAGGTGGCAGCAATACAACCGTTGGCCTAGGAATGTCAAATGGTCAAGGCTATTATGATCTTGATATGATGGTAGATCCAAATAATATTAATAATGTTATTGTAGGAACAACTTCCATATATAAGTCCTTGGATGGTGGATTTAATTTTTCGCCACTTGGAGGTTATGCCGGTGGCCCTATTAACATGCATGTGGATGTTCAATGCATGCGAGCAATTGGAAATGAGGCTTTTATAGCCAGCGATGGAGGGTTTTTATATTCAAGCGATTTTTTTTCTGACAATAACAATTCAGACGCGCGCATTAATGGAATAACAGGGTCTGCCTATTGGGGCTTTGGACAAGGATGGCAAGAGGATATAACTACTGGTGGCAGATACCATAATGGGAATGATGCAATGTTTTCCGATAATTATGGATTTGGAAATAGTTTAGCAATGGGTGGTAGCGAATCAGGAACAGGCCATGTATTTCCTGGCAGAGAAAGAACAGTCGGTCATAATGATATTGGCGTTTCAAAAATACCAACTTCCCTTGCTGGAGGAATTCAATATAATGTTAATCAAAATGTATTATGGCCTGAAACAGGTTATTACTATAAGTTTCACGGCACATTCTTTTTTCACCCATCCTACAGAGATGTTTTTTATATTGGGAGAGATAGTATTTTGTGGAAAAGCACTAATGCAGGAAATTCTTATGCGGCATTGAAAAATTTTGGCGCTAATGATAAAGTTTGGCGCTTTGATATGGCTCGCAGCAATACGAATGTGATGTATGTTTTAACTGAAAATGGTATTTATAAAACCATTGATGCTGGAATTAATTGGATAGCCCTATCCTTGCCAGTAAATTACTCCTTTTACAATGCAGACATTGCTGTAAATCCCGAAAATGAAAATGAAGTTTATATTTGTATGGCTAATGCTAGTGCTAACGAAAAGATTTTCAAATCAACAAATGGAGGCAATTCCTGGATAAATTATACTGGATCTGTCACAGCCGGAAAATATATTTCATCTATACTCTTTCAAGGAGGTACAGATGGTGGGATTTATGCTAGTACATTAGATGATACAAAGGTTTATTACAGAGACAATACAATGGCTGATTGGATAGACTATAGTACGGGAATTTTTTTAAATCATAATATATCAAGCCCTCCAATAATTTTTTATAGAGATAATAAACTAAGGCTTCCTGGTAATAGAGGAATTATGGAAACTCCTTTATATTCTCAAGGAAATCCTATTGCTCATGCCATGAGTAGCTTAGAGTTTTTGGGTTGCGAAAAAGATACTGTTGAATTTTACGATTATTCCATTCTTAATTATTCCGGTGCTACTTGGCAATGGACTTTCCCTGGCGCATCCTGGATAAGCAGTACAAGCGAAAAAAACCCGAAAGTTTTATATGCCAATCCTGGAAATTACGACGTAACTTTAAAGGTAACAGATGCATTAGGAAAGATTAGCACTAAGACTTTTCCAAATATGATAAAATTTGAAGCCTCCTATTGTTCAACAGATACTGTGATTGGTAAATGCTTAAACCTTTCTTCTGCTTTTCCAAATAAAGATATAAATATTGGAACTGTAAATATTAATAGCAATACATTTTCTATTTCTACCTGGGTAAAACCAAATGGAAAACAAAAATCTTTTTCTCAAATTATTGGCCATTATGACTGTCCGGGCTCACCAAATTACGGTATTGGCTATGGCATTACATATGCTGGCTATACTCCTAATCTTGAATTATGCTATACCGACGATCAAGTAATCTATTTTAATGATAGCGGACTTCAACTGGATACCAATGCATGGAATAATATTGTATTAACCTATTCGCCCACAGGTGTAAAACTCTACTTAAATGGTGTTGCAGCCAACTTAAACAATAATACTATGCCGGCGCTTGATCTGTCATTAACTCCCTTTTATTTGAACCCCGATTTACATCATCAAGGAGGTGCATTTAATGGTTTAATAGATGAAGTAAAAATCTATAATTATACACTTTCACAAAATGAGGTGAGAGAAAAAATGCACTTAATACAAAACAATCCAAATTTAGAAACGGGCCTTGTAAAATATATTCAATTTAATAAGCTCCAGGAAAACCCATATTGCGTATATGATATAATTGATGGCTATAAAACGCTGATAGTCACAAATTCAATTACTACATCTACTGCACCAGTTTCAACGGGCACGGTTTTTCGCAATAATTCAGTAAATTC
The DNA here is from genome assembly GCA_945865315.1 of Chitinophaga pinensis. Lineage (GTDB taxonomy): Bacteria > Bacteroidota > Bacteroidia > 2-12-FULL-35-15 > 2-12-FULL-35-15 > 2-12-FULL-35-15. The sequence goes on from CAMBDK010000015.1 coordinate 20,877, forward strand.
AGGTGGCTTAAATAGTTTTCCTGCTGCACACGTTGATATGCATCTGCCTGCAACAGGTACCTACCCCAATGGAGAAATGGTTGCTTTTCACTTAAGGAGTAACCCGGATCAAAATCCCGACACAAGGGCTATCGTTCCTGGATATTTTATAATCAATAATTACGGTAGCAACGAAACTTTCAGTTCGCCAGACAGCCTTATCTTTTCTAGTTTAAAAATACCACCATCACTTTATCAGGCAAGTGATTTTAAGTTATTTAAACGAAATAATTTTGCTTTTGGACCTACCTGGGGAAATGAAATAGACTCTGCTGCTTCTCTTGTATTTATTGATACGCTAAATAGTGTTTTAAAATGGTCGTCGCTTAGCGGAATTAATTCCATGTCCCAGTTTGTTGTTGTGAATGGTTCTGCTATATCTACAAGCATTAAAAACACACCATTACAAAATACATCTTCTGTTTCTTTATTATATCCAAACCCTACAAGGGAGAACTTTTATATAGAGATAGATGCTATAAAAAGCAATACTGCTCAATTTAATATATACGATATTAAAGGGATATTAGTTTATTCCGTTTCTCAGAATGTTCAAAAAGGAAAAAATAAAATTATGGTGATGCTTCCCAAATTAGCAGAAGGGATTTATGATGTCAATATTTCGCTAATCAATGATGTGATTATAAATAAGAAGCTTACCATTTTATAGATTTTTTTTAAAAAAATATATTTAAATATTTAAACTAATTTAAAATTGTATTCCATATTTTTATTTAATAAAATGAAAAAAATAGCAGTAATATATTTTATTCTAATTTGTGGTACCTTTTTTTGCAAAGCGCAACCTAATGGTGGTTTTGAAAATTGGACGACGGTATTAAACATAATAGAACCAGAGAATTGGCAGACGTACAATTTTTTTTCATTAGTTGATACCCTTACGCCAGTTTCAGCTACAAGAGTATCTGGGCTTGACAAACATTCTGGAATTTATGCTTTGAAAATAAAATCAATATATATACCTAACAATCAATTCTCTAGTTATATAGGAGACACGGCAGGAGGTGCTTTTACTGGAAATTTCGACTTTACTCCTTTTCAAATAAATTGGGGTTTTCCATATATTGAACGCCCCGCAAGACTCGAATTTTGGTCTAAATATTTACCCCTTGGAAACGATACCGCAGGAGCTGCTGTAGTATTGAAAAAATGGGTAGGTAATAAAACAGATACTATTGCCATAGGGAAATTATTTATCAATCAAACTTTAGCATACACAAAATATGAAGTAAATCTTGCTTATTATTCATCAGAAATACCAGATAGCGCAGTAATTGTTTTTTTAGCAAGTAAAGAACCTTCTTCAGCAAGAATTAACAGCACTTTATTTATTGATGATGTTGTTTTTGCTGGTTCGGTAGGGATTGACAAACCAAATAAGACGGATGGAATTGTAAAAATTTCGCCAAACCCCTCAAAAGATGAAGTAAATATTAAAAGTTCATTTCCAAATTCAGATATTTTAAAAATAATTAATATAACTGGTAAGATAATAGGCGAATTTAAAATCTACGACAACGAATTTAATATAAACACCTCCACATTTGCTGCTGGTATTTATTATTATGAAATACAAGATAATAGGGCAAAAAATCTGTATAAAGGAAAATTTAATGTGATAAAATAGTTAATCATATATAGAAAAAATGAAATATATTTCATAATTTTATAAAATAATAGAGAAGCTATCATAAATTGATGATTAAAAAAAAACAATTAATTTTATGAAAACATTAATTATTATTACAGCAATTTTATTTTTATCCGCATTTAATATTTCAGCGCAACCTAATGGTGGTTTTGAAAATTGGAGCCCCTATTTCGGCACTGAAAATCCAGATAATTGGGGAACTTTAAATATTTTGACGATGATAGGAAATGCTCAATCAGTTTTTAAAGCTTCTTCTATAGACAAACATTCAGGAAATTACGCACTGAAAATTAACACCGTTTACCTTGTTAACAAACCAAATTTTAATGCACTAAAAGATACAATGGGCGTTGTATTTACCGGCGGAATCACTCTTTCTCCCCAATCTATTAATTATGGCTTTCCATATACACTGCGTCCCGAAAAGCTAGAGTTTTGGTCTAAATACAATCCAATAGGAAATGATAGGGCTGGAGCACAAGTATTTTTAAGAAAATGGGATGGTTCAAAGCATGATACAATTGCTTTTGGCGAAATAGGTTTTGTTGAAACGCCTTCATACACTAACTTTCAGACAAATCTCACTTATTATTCAAGCGATTCTCCCGATTCAGCCATCATTGCATTTGCGTCGAGTTATGCTAGCCTTGATGCTAGAGTTGGTAGCACTTTATTTGTAGATGATGTTGCATTAATTGGGTCGGTAGGTATTGGCGAACCAAATAAGATGGATGGAATTGTAACAATTTCACCAAACCCATCAAAAGACGAAGTAAATATTAAAACTTCATTACCAAATTCTGATATTTTAAAAATAAATGATATTAGCGGCAAGCTAATAGGCGAATTTAAAATATTTAACAACGAATTTATTATAAACACCGCTGCATTTCCTTTTGGTATTTATTTTTATGAAATACAAGATAATGAGGCAAAAACGCTTTATAAAGGAAAACTAAATGTGGTTAAATAAGCAATAGTTATATATAAAAGATGAAACCCTTTTCATATATTGATTTATTATGGCGGAACAATTATAAATTGATGACTCATAAAACAATATTTATGAAAAAAATAATTATTAAAACTGCCATTTTATTTTTCTCTGTTTTTAAAATATCAGCACAACCAAATGGAGGTTTTGAAAATTGGAGCCCCTTTTCAGGCCTTGAAAATCCAGATGATTGGGGAACTTTAAACATTTTAACTTTTGTACCTGGAGGTAATCCTCAATCAGCTTTTAAGGCTTCCTCCATAGATAAACATTCAGGAAATTATGCACTAAAAATCAAAACCGTTTATCTTAACAACAAACCAAATTACTATGCAATTAAAGATTCAATGGGCTTTGCGTTTACCGGAAGAGTTGAGCTTTCACCCGTAGCTATTAAATACGGCTTTCCATATTCACAACGACCCGAAAAGCTAGAGTTTTGGGCAAAATACAATCCAATAGGAATGGACAATGCTGGGGCACAAGTTTATCTTAGAAAATGGGATGGTTCAAAAAATGATACAATTGCGTTTGGAGAAATCGTTTTGACTGAAACACTGCAGTACACTAATTTTCAGTTAAACCTCACTTATTATTCCAGCGATTCTCCTGATTCAGCAATCATTGCCTTTGTTTCGAGTTTACCTACCACTAATATTAGAGTTGGCAGCACTTTATTTTTAGATGATGTTGCATTTGTTGGTACAGTAGGGATTGATAAACAACAAAATACTTCCGACAGTTTTAAAATATTGCTTAACCCTGCTAATGATAATGTAATTATTTATACGCAAAGAGAAGATGCATTTTGTGTTAAAATATTTGATGTTTCAGGTAAAAATGTTGGAACTTATAAATTTGAAAACTACAATGCCTCTATAAATACAAGTTTCTTTGCGAGTGGTAATTATTTTTTTGAGATTTATAAAAAAAATAATAGTGTGCTTAATTCTGGTAAATTTTATGTTTCTAAATAAAATTTATTTTTAATGACAATTATTTTCAATCTTTGCTAATATTTAAAAAGTTGATTCGCAGAAAATGAATAAAGCAAATCTCAATAAAATTTTTTTAAGCATTAATAAAATAAAGCAAAGCAAGTCCGAAAAACGACTAATGTTAACTTTAGAACGTGCTGGCTTTTCATTTAGTTCAGCCACAGAAAATAAACTTTCTGTATTACCAAGCTCTTCAACTAATTTACTGACAGCCGATATGGATAGCCTGGATAGTGAAATAGAAAATTCCATTTGTTCAATTCATTTTATTGAGAAAAATAATTTAAAACCTCTCGATGAATTTTCAATGACTGAATTGCATTTTAATAAAGCACGTTTGAAAATCGAAAAAGATGAAAATTATAAAGCTTTCATCTGGATGCCAGGTAAATTTGATGATTCCGATGCTGATAAAAACCAATTAGATTTTATCAATAAAATGCAGCATCATTTATCCAATAACATGATTTTATCTAGAGTTCCTGCTGCAATTCAATTTGTTGAAGATGTTCGTCTTATAATGGAACAACAAACAAAAAAGATATTTGATACGATTCCTACCGATGTCTTTTTAATTGTTAGTCAGCTAGATGAAAATGAAGCTTTGCGCATAGAACTTATGCTTAAGGGAGTTTTAAAAACTGTAAAACTTGTTATTGTTCAAAATGCTGATATCAATTATGAAGAGTACGCTGCGCAACAAATGAATGTTAGCTCTTTAACTGTTATTTATTATAAAAATGCTTCGGATTGGGCGCTGCCTTTTATACAGCAAATATGGAAAAAAGTTGGCGGTGCTAATGCAAAATCTCCTATTATTTTTATTAGGGATCCAGCAAGTATTAATTCTAAAATTTTTATTGCCAAAAAAGTCACTTGCTTGTCTATTCAAAGCGAGCTAATTCCATTAGAGATTAAGATGCAGTTCGATTCTTTAAATGATAAAGTAATTTAATAATTTTTCCATAATTTACGCATCCATTATATGGAACCATTGAGTTCAGAACAGTTATTAATAGAAAAACAAAAGCTTGATGCTTTAAAACAGGAGTTTGAAGAGCAGAAAAAACATTTATGGCTAATGTCGGAAACTGTTTATAAAGAGAAAAAAAAAATAGAGAAAGAATTAGAGAATATACTTTTACAAAAATCTGAGCTCGAAATCCTTAAAAATGAAAATGAAGAAAAGGTGAAATTACTTTGGGAACAAAGCGAAGGTATTCATAAGGAAAAGGAACGTATTGAAAAATTAAAAATATTAATAGAATATCGGCATGATGAAATTATTGATAGCGTGCATTATGCAAAAAAAATTCAAGAAGCAATCCTCCCCTCTCTCAAATTATTCAACTCTTTTCTGCCAGATTCCTTTGTTTTTTTTAAACCAAAAAATATTGTAAGTGGTGATTTTTTCTGGGTACACCCATTGGATCAGGATGAAGTTTTATTTGCTGCTGTAGATTGTACCGGACATGGAGTTCCTGGCGCATTTATGAGTATCATGGGTTACCATTTGTTGGGTCAAATAGTAGTTGAAAAAAAAATTATTACACCTTCATTAATTTTATTTGAATTATGCGAATTAGTAATTAAATCTTTAAAACAAACCCTCGAATTGGAATCTGTTAAAGATGGTATGGACATTGCTTTATGCAAATTAAATTATAAAAACAAAACCCTCGAATATTCCGGAGCTCACAATTCATTGTATTTAATTAGAAATGGGGTATTAACAGAAATAAAAGCCGATCGCAGATCAATTGGAATTACTACAGCTACCAAAGCTGTTCCATTTAATAACCACTTAATTCAATTAGAAAAAGGAGACTGCTTATATGTATTTTCTGATGGCTTTCCTGATCAAAAGGGTGGCAACGAAAACACTAAATTCTTCTACCAGCCTTTTAGAGAGCTCCTTATAAAAATAAATCCGCTTACTATACCTGAACAATTGGAAGTTTTAGAGAAGGTAATTTCCGAATGGAAGGGAAACAGAGGTCAAATTGATGATATGCTTATAATTGGACTTAGAATACCCTAGTATTTTACCCCCTCTTCAATTAATTAGAGTCTGTCCATAATAGAGTCTGTATTTAAATTTAGACCGTCATTGCGAAGGAGTTACGACTGAAGCAATCTCACACCAATTTATGAGACTGCTTCGGCTAAAAAAGCCTTGCAATGACCACCGTTATTGGCTTTGTTTCAAAACAAACAATTTTGGTTCAGAAATTTTAAATCCATAATTCTGAAGCTTGAAATTTGCATAATTTGAAAATGGTTGACTCTATGGACAGACACTAATTAATCTCGCGAATTTTAAAAAATCAATATCGCTAAGTAAAACTTTCAAAATAATTTCGACAAAACAGATATATTAATAATAACAGATGATTTCCTTTTTTTGTAAAAAATATCCTAATGAAAACGCGCGTGAGGAAGGTACAAAAGCGATGCAGCGTTAAAAGCTGGGGAGGAATCGTTTTTGAACCATATAATTTGCGGATTTATTTCGAAAAACTTCTCTAAACAAAAAAAGGAGAAGTCAAATTTTAATTATTTGCTCCTCCTCCATTATAAATCTAATCTTAATAAATTTAATCCCTGCTGATAACCATCATGCGAGTCTGTGAGAAAGCACTATTCTTTCCAATAGCTTTCATTGTATAGGTATAATAACCAGCTGGTAAAGCAGCGCCATCAAATTCTATTTGGTAATTGCCTGCTGCATTTATTTTATTTACAAGCACAGCAATTTGTTTTCCCACTACATTATAAATTTCTATGGTTACCATCGCGTCTTCCGATAAGCTATAATCTATTTTCGTTAGTTGTAAAAAAGGGTTAGGATAGTTATTACCCAAAAAGTAGCTGGCTTCTTGCTTATCTAATTCGCTTACATACAATTGAATATTTTCATCCACTAGCGGAAGGCTAGTCAAGGGCTCCTCATTTAATAAAAGTGATTTGTTTGGCAACACATTTAGTTTTGCTGCATTTGTATTAACAGTACCACATAAATTGGTAATTACACAACGATACTTTTTATTATTTAATGCGATAGTAGCCCCTGTAATATTTAAGGTAATAGTGGTAACATTAGAATAAACATTTGCATTACTAAGATTTGACCAAGTGCTACCATTATTTGAACTTACCTGCCATTGGTATGTTTTTCCGCTGCCGGTAGCTGAAAATGTAAAGGAGGTGTTGGCGCCTAATGAAATAGTTTTATTAATAGGCTGGTTAGTAACTACAGGGGAATTGTTTGTATTTAATATAACAATACTCGAATTTACTGTTGAACAAGCATTACTAACTACACAACGGTATTTTTTATTGTTAAGACTAGCTGCAACCGAACTTATTGTAAGGCTGCTTGTTGTTACATTAGAGTAGTTTCCTGTATTAACTAAATTGTTCCATGAAGCACCTGTATTGCTTTGTTGCCATTGATATCCAGTAGCCCCTACATTACTGGTAACAGTAAGTATAGTGCTGCCACCTATACATGCCAGCGCATTTGCTGGGGAAGCACTTGCACTTGTTATACCTACACAAGCCGATGTTTTAGAAAAAGACTTAATGCATACATCGAACTTTTTTGTTGTATTGCTACCAACAGCTGTCCAGGATGAACCTGTTCCGCTAATCCAGCATTTGCCAGATTCTATCACTGCAGTAGTAGAATAACCTGCCAATTTTGTTTCTATGGGCACTGGGAAATTCTCTCCCGGGGTAGTATATTTTATTTTTATATAATAATCATCTCCAGCTGTTATATTAATAGGCGTAGGCAAATCAAATGTATAATAGCCAGGAAAAACACATGATTTTGCAGGTATTGAACCCAACAAAGTAGATAAAGTGGATCCTGTTAATGTACTATAAATTTGTACTGTTACAGTAGCATTACTTCCTACTACCCATGTCCCTACTTTAGTAATTTGTTCATTTCCTTGCGGCACATATTTTACCATACCATATCCAGTGGTGCCGCCAAAACCAAATGATGTTGTCATTCCTAAATGGTCGTAATAAGAAACTTTTGAATTAACATCGTAATTTACTCTAACAGGATAACAGGTTGCATCAGACAATATCCTTGTATCATTATAGGAAACATAAAAAAAGCCATTATCGGCCCAAGTATTACCCCAGCTGTTTTTTATTATCCAAGCACCAGTGCCGCCTGCCGTTACTTTGTTGTCATCCCAACCAACTAAAAGAACAGCATGATTTAAATCGTTACTTGTTCCACCATAAAAATAGGTGAAATCTGTTTCATTAAAAAATGCATCGTCCCAATGAAAGCTGTTTTCTATTGCGCCATAATCAAGTAAGGCTTGTTTTATTGTATTTTTATTTTTTGGAAAAAAACGCGCATCAGATACATACGCTGTTGGTGTTAGCCCTGTTGGACAAGTTACAGAGCTTGCTGAATACGGATCTTGTGATTCTAAAACCGGACCAGAGTTCCTTGTAAAATAGGAAACAGCCATTTCTCTAGAACCTCCATCACAAGGACCATAATCAAAACCATGGCAATTTTTTAAATTATCTTCCGACAGGTCAAAAGTCCCCAAGCCTGCAATTTTCCAGTTAGATTCAATACTTCCAAAGATAGGAAACAGCCAACATGAACCGCAATCACCTTGATCTTTTACTGAAGTAATTTTTCCATTTGTGCGCATATCGTATACAGGAGCAAAAACTTGCATACTTTTTTGGTTTGCATCACTTGAATTATAGGTACTGAAATCTGGCTCGAAAGTGGAAGGCACTTTTCCTAAAACAAAACCTTTCGAGGTATATTTGGGTATTGTTGTTTTCCCGTTTTTTTTAGCCATGTACTCTACGAAAGCTTTACTTATAGGAGCTTCGTAAATTTGCTCCTCTTGGGCATAAGTGAATAATGTTATTAAAATAGTAAAGACAAAAAATATAATTTTTTTCATTTTTTTTGTTGATTTTTGATTTAAATATTTTGTTTGATTTTTTAAAAACTCAGAATATTGGATGCCGCAAATTAACGTAAATATTAATTCACATATAAATTCAGATTATTTGCCTTTAAGAGGGACGGAAGTTTATAGCAATAGGTGCTATGTTGATGGAATGGTACTTTTTTATTCATTCTTAGCGGTTTTAGGAACAAATACCAATGGCATTTATTCTTTGTTAGGTTGATCACTAAATTTATTTGCGGTGCAAAGATAAGTCCTCTTTTTAAAAAAAACAAATTTATTTTTTAAATATAGCGCATTGTTTTAGCTTATAAAAATTTAACAGTAGTTTACACATTCCATTTGTGGTCTATATTTTTCTATATTTGTTCTTTTATTGAAAGTAAATTTTGAATATAAATTTAGCCCATAAAGTTTTCTTAATTTAGCATAAAAAACTAATAATTCTTTTGAAACAATGACGCCATTAACGCAGCTTTCTGCCATATCGCCTATTGATGGTCGTTATGGAAATTCTACTAATATATTGTCGGCGTATTTTTCTGAAGCAGCATTATTCAAATACCGTGTTAAGGTGGAAATAGAATATTTCATAGCCTTGTGCGAATTGCCTTTGCCCCAGCTAAAAGAATTTGACAAAGATTTATTTGGCAAGCTGCGCAATATTTATTTAAATTTTACAGAACTTGATGCACAACAAATTAAAAACATCGAAAAATCAACTAACCACGATGTAAAGGCCGTTGAATATTTTATCAAAGAAAAATTCGAAGGACTTAATATTAATTTACAAAAAGAATTTATTCATTTTGGATTAACATCGCAGGACATTAATAATACTGCTATCCCTTGGGCTATTAAGGATGCTATGAATGAATGTATCCTTCCCCTTTTAAATAATGTATTGCTTAAACTTTCTTATTTTGCTAATGAATGGTCAAGTGTTCCTATGCTTGCCCGAACACATGGACAGCCAGCATCTCCTACCCGATTGGGTAAAGAAATTCAGGTATTTGTAGTTCGATTAGAAAATCAAATTGCACAATTAAATTTGGTGCCTTATAGTGCTAAATTTGGTGGCGCAACAGGTAATTTAAATGCCCATGTAGTTGCCTATCCATCAATTGACTGGGTCACATTTGCTAATGATTTTGTAAATAAATCCCTGCTATTAAATCGGTCTTTTCCAACTACACAAATTGAACATTACGATAATTTTGCCGCTTTTTGCGATGCCCTTAAGCGTATTAATAACATCCTCATTGATTTAAACCGCGATATTTGGACTTATATTTCAATGGATTATTTTAAACAAAAAATAAAAGAGGGCGAAATAGGTTCTTCTGCAATGCCGCACAAGGTTAATCCTATTGATTTTGAAAACTCCGAAGGCAACTTAGGTCTTGCTAATGCTATTTTCGAGCACTTTTCAGCTAAATTACCTATCTCTCGTTTACAACGCGACTTAACAGATTCAACAGTTTTGAGAAATGTAGGAATACCTTTAGCACATAGTTTAATAGCTTATAACTCCTTATTAAAAGGCTTGGACAAGCTGATACTGAATAAATTAGCCCTGCAAAAGGATTTGGACAACAATTGGGCTGTAGTGGCTGAAGCGATACAAACAATTTTACGTAGAGAACATTTCCCTAACCCTTATGAAACATTAAAAGAACTTACACGTACAAATGCCAATATTACTAAAGAAAGTATTGCATCTTTTATTGATAATCTTAATTTAAAGGAAGAAATAAAAATTGAATTGAAAAGTATTTCACCTAGTAATTATTTAGGAATTTAAACACAAATTACTTTGTAATAAAATAAACTGGGTAAAGCTTTCAAAATAATTTCGACAAAACAGATACATTAATAAAACAGAAGATTTCATTTTTTTTGCAAAAAAATATCCTTAAAAAAAAACGCGTTTGAGGAATGAACAAACACGATGCAGGGTTGCAGCAGGTGGAGAGGAATCGTTTGTTCTTGATTTTTTGTTTCTTTTGTATCATGACAAAAGAAAAACAAACAGTTTTTGAACCATTTAATTTGCGGAGTTATTTATAAAACTTCACTTTGTGAGAAAAATAAAACTAATTTTTATAATTATTATGAAATATTTTTTAAATGGAATAAATAAAATAACACTTCAACTTTTAGGGCCTGTTTTATTTTTATTTGTATTTTCATTAAAAGCCCAGTTAACTGTTAATGGCAATCTAACTCCAACACAATTGGTTCAAAATGTTTTGCTGGGGGCAGGAATAGTGGCTAATAACATCGTTTATACCGGCAGTGCTAGCGCTATTGGAAGCTTTGTTGGTACAGCATCTAATATTGGCCTTGCTTCTGGAATATTAATGACTACAGGAAAAATCACAAATGCAATAGGACCTAATAATTTAACAGAGCAATCTAATGTAAATGGTTTAGGTGGTGACGTAGATCTTGTAGCACTATCAGGAGGGGGAGCTATTCTTGATGCATGCATATTACAATTTAATTTTATCCCTACCACTAATACAGTAAATCTAACTTTTGTTTTTGGTTCTGAAGAGTACCCTGAATATACCGAATTTGCTGATATTTTTGGCTTTTTTATTAGCGGACCTGGCATTGCAGGACCATATTCTAATAATGCCAAAAATATTGCGGTAATTCCAGGGACAGTAACACCAATTTCAATAGCGAATATTTGCACTCAATATAATGGTCAGTGTGTCGGTGGTAATAACGTTCAATATTTAATAAATAACAATAATGGCACATCCATACAATATGATGCTTTTTCAATACCTATCACGATGACTGCTAATGTGCAATGCGGGCAAACATACACTATAAAAATTGCTATTGGAGATAAAAATGATAGCAGCGTAGATACAGGTGTTTTTTTGCAAGCTGCCGGTTTTACAGCTGGCGCAAAAGCAACGGCAGGAACCGATATTCAGTTAAACGTAGGATGCACTGGCACGAGTGCCGCAGCTAATTTTACTGCAGGAACTATTGCCTGGAACTCCATATTTCCGGGTGCTATTGGAGATTACAATAGTTATTTATCATGCACCACCTGCTTAAATCCTGACATTAACTACCCCATTGGAGCACCCAATTTTATCGATTTTCAAGTTTGCGGTACAGGCTTTTGTAATTTAAATACATGCGATACCGTAAGAGTTAACTATAACCCGGCAATTGTTGCTGCTATTACTCCAGTAAACCCTGTAATGTGTTTTGGTCAAGCAACAACAACTATTACAGCTGTGGCTTCCGGTGGCTCCCCCCCTTATACCTACCTTTGGAATAACTCCTTTACCACACAAAGCATTACTGTTGGAAATGGTATATGGCAGGTTGCTATTTCAGATGCTTCGGGATGTACTCCCGCGGTTGCAAATGTTAACATTACCACATTTCCAGCGGCCATTGCTGCAAATGCCGGAGCCGATATAAGCGTATGCAATCAAAATCCGGCAGCAACAATTACCGCAAGTGTTCAGGGCGCATTAGGTGGCATATGGTCGGGAGGGGCAGGCACTTATGGTCCAAACAATGCTACTTTAGCTGGCTTAACCTATACCCCCGCTCCAGCAGAGTTAGCTGCAGGCTTTGTTGATTTAACACTTACTACAACCGGAAATGGCAACTGCGCTGCCGCTACAGATATTGTTAGAATTAATTACGTCGGCTTTACGGGCCTTGCTACTTTTGTTATAACACCAATAACCTGTTTCGGAGGGAATGATGGCAGTGCTTTAGTTTCTGTTCCAGGCAGCACTCCTACCTATAGTTATTTTTGGAATACTGTGCCACCAGCATTAACAAATTTAGCTTCCAACTTGTCCTCAGGAACATATATGGTTACTATTACCGATGATTTAGGATGTACTTCCGATTTTCCTGTTACAATACCAGACCCATTACCTACGCCACTTTTATTAGCATCCCAGATTACTAACGTATCTTGCATTGGAGGTAATAATGGAACCATTGCTATTACCATTACTAATGGAACAGCTCCTTATACTTATTTATGGAGCAATGGTGGCAACACTCCTCAAATTTCCAACCTTAGCATTCAAAACTATACTGTAACAGTTACAGATTCTAAATTATGTCAGGCAATTGCAACTTATACCATTACAGAACCTGCTGCAATTTCAATATTACTTACTCCCAGCAATGTAAATTGTTTTAATGCTAATGATGGCGTAATAACATCCATTGTATCCGGTGGCACAGCGCCTTATACTTATAATTGGGATAACGGAACCACTGCACCAGACCCTACTGGTTTGGCTATTGGCAATTTTATCCTAACAGTTACCGATAACTTAGGCTGTGTATCCCAACCTGCAATAGCTACTATAACAGAACCTACGCAGCTAACTGCGAACACCACTACTACTAATGAAACTTGCAATTATCTCAATGATGGTTCTGCCACAGCAACTCAAAATGGTGGTACTCCAGGATATACATACGCCTGGAGCAATGGCGCAATTACTCCCCAAATAACAAATGTGGCGGCGCAACAATACACCTTAACGGTTACCGATTTAAATGGATGCACTGCTCTAGCTTTTGCTACTATTACTGAACCAACCCCATTAAATATAAATTTTATCAATCAAGTTAATGTAAGTTGTTTTCAAGGTACCAATGCGCAGGTAACTGCTAATGCTACTGGCGGAACTTTCCCATATACTTATCTATGGACACCCAGCAATAGTACTATACCAAATAATACAAATTTAACTGCTGGCACTTATACATTAACTGTTACAGATAATAATGCCTGTGTAATTGTTGATGCTGTTACTATTACTGAACCCGCAAGTAATTTAACTATTTCTATTTCTTCAAGTCCCAATACATGCTTCGGCGGAAGCAATGGCACTGCTTCTTCAATAGCATCAGGCGGAACAGCCCCCTTTTCCTATCATTGGATGCCAGGTAATTTTTTAACACAAAATATCACAAACCTAACCTCCACTACTTATACGGTTGATGTAATCGATTTTAATGGCTGTATTTCTAATAATAATATCCTTGTAGATCAAGCTCCTTCCATATTACTAAGCACCTCAAGCATTAATTCAAATTGTAATTTATCAAATGGACAAGCTACCGTAACTGCCACAGCAGGTATCGCTCCTTATAGCTATCTATGGTCTCCTGCTGGTGGAACAAATAATATTGCAACCGGATTAGGTTCTGGAGCATATTCTGTTCTTGTTACTGATTTTATGGGCTGTACTAATACTGGGTTTGTAAATGTAGATGAAAATACAGCCCCTTCTGTTAATATTGCAGCATTTGCTAATGCAAGTTGTTTTGGACAAGCAAGCGGCAGTGCTACCGTAACGGCTAGTGGTGGTATTGCTCCCTATACTTATTTATGGTTACCTACAGGTGGTACAAATGCCCTTGCTAATAATTTAATGGCTGGCTCTTATACCGTTTCTGTTACTGGAGCAAATGGCTGTGAAGCGCTTTTAACTTTGATTCCTGAAATTTTACAACCTACCGAAATTTCAATCGATGTAACACAAAATAATATAAGTTGTTTCGGTGGAAATGATGGAAATGCATCTGCCAATGCATCGGGTGGAACTCCCGGCTACATTTACCAATGGTTGCCAACTGGTACACTGGGTGCCAATATAAATAATCTTATTGCCAATACTTATACAATTGAGGCAACAGATGCTCTTGGCTGCGTTAAATCACAACCTTTTACAATAACGGAACCCACTCAATTAAGCTCCTCAATTGTATCTGCAACCAATGCCAACTGTAATGGCACGGCTGATGGTGCGGCTACTGTTAATGTTAGCGGTGGCTCATTGCCTTATAGTTATAATTGGTTACCCAATGGCGGTAATGGATTTACTGGCAGCGGTCTTTCGGCAGGTACCTATACCGTAACCACAACTGATATCAAAAACTGTATTGTTACCAGTAATGCAACTATTGCAGAACCGCTGCAAGCCTTATCTGCAAACTCTACAGAAACGGCTGTTTCCTGTTTTGGCTTATCGGATGGAACTTCACAAATCAATGTTTCTGGTGGTACCGCAGGATATTCCTACCAGTGGTTTCCTAATGTATCCAATACCAACATTGCATTGAACCTAAACAATGGTAATTATACCGTATTAATAACCGACAGTAAAAATTGCCAGAAAAATATAGCAGTAAATATAATAGAACCACAAGAAATAACTGGAAATTTAGTAGCAATTAACCCATCCTGCAATTTGCCTAATGGTTCCCTTACTGCCCTAATATCAGGAGGAAATCCTCCTTATACTTTTACTTGGTCGGCAGGAGGCTCTATAACCCCACAGGCATTAAATTTGGGTGTTGGTACATATAGTCTAACAATAAATGACGCATCCAATTGTATACTAACTTTATCAAAAACCCTAACCGCTACTCCTAACCCTACTATTGCTGTTACTTCCATGAATAATGTATCCTGCTTTAATGGAAATGATGGTAATGCCACCATTAGTATTTCACAAGGAACACCACCATTTGTAACAAACTGGACACCAACAGGCGGAAATGCTTTGACGGGAACTAATTTATCTGCTAATAATTATACTGTAAATGTTATAGATGGATTAGGATGCCTGGTAAGTGAAAATATTATTTTAACCGCTCCTTTACCTGTGAGTGTTGCAGTAATTACTATAAATGATGTTTTATGCTTTGGAGGTAATACTGGAGAAATAACTGTTTCCGGATCTGGTGGTACAGGACCACTTTATAATTATTCATGGACGCCTGTTATTTCTAATGCCTCAACAATTTCAAACCTTCCTATAGGAACATATACGGTGAATGTAACAGATCAAAATAATTGTTTTAATACAATATCTGTAAATATTTCTGAGCCTGCCTTATTATCTTCATCTGTTGGTATTATTACCAATGCAGCTTGCTTTAACGGTCTAGGAGGGGCTACCATCAATACTTTGGGAGGCACTGTGCCATACAGCTATGCATGGTCTGCGCCTGCAGCAGCCCAAAATGGCAATCAAATTACTGATGTTTTGGCAGGCACTTATGCGGTTACCGTTACAGATATAAATGGCTGTGTTGCTAACAACAACGTGCTTATAACTCAACCGTCTCAAATAATTACAAGCAGCGGATTAAATGACACTTTATGTTTGGGGCAAACTGGCAGCATATCAGCATCAGCATTTGGGGGAGCAGGTAACTATACCTATCAATGGCAACCTTCAGCTGCAATTAATACAGGCACATTAGCAATTACGCCGCTTGATAATACAATTTACACAGTAGTTGCTTTTGACCAAAATGGATGCGTTGGAACGCCTGCTTTCGTTTCTGCTATTGTTTATAATTTATCAGGAAGCACCGTTCAAACTTATGCCTCCTCCCCCATTTGTCCAGGACAAAACTCTAATGTGCTTGCTGAAACAGCTGCTGCTGCTGGACCAATAACTTTTCAATGGAATAACAATTTAGGAACTGGCCCAGGAGTTTTTGTTGTTACACCTGCAGTTCCTACCTCCTATATCTGTACCTTTACTAATATATGTGGATTAACTATTTCTGATACGGTTAATGTTCTTTTTAATCCCATACCAATAATAGATATTTCTTCCGATACCAATATGGTTTGTATACCTGGCGTAATTTATTTTTATGATAGTTCTTCCGTATTAAACGAGTATGACTCAATTACTGTATGGTCATGGAATTTTGGTGATGGCACGTTTTCCAATATAGAAAACCCTGTGCATTACTTTAATCAAAGCGCTACATTCCCTGTTTCGTTAACAGTTACTACCGCTCAGGGGTGCACAAATAATAATTTATTGTTTCCTGATTCTATATATGCTTTCCCCTACCCTATAGCAGCATTTTCGGTTAATGCTTCTAATATTTCTCTACCCTTCGATAAATTGAATTGCACCAATTTATCAACAGGTGGTATAACCTATCAATGGGACTTTGGAGATAATGAAACATCTACCCTCACAAATCCTACACATACCTATACAACAGTAGGTTTATTTCCAATTCAACTAATTGCCATGTCGGATAAAGGTTGCTTGGATACTACTATTATTTCAATTACGGCAAATGCCGACATTATATTCCCTAATGCATTTACACCTAATGAGGGAGGAGCAACAGGAGGCTTTTACGATATTAATAGCTTGGAAAACGATGTTTTTTTTGCTTTCTGTGCAGGAGCAGTAGAATATAAATTAGTTGTATTTAATCGTTGGGGTGAAATAATTTTTGAAACAGAAAATATTAAACAAGGCTGGGATGGCTATTATAATAATGCTTTATGTAACCAAGATGTTTATATCTGGACAGCGACAATAACTCTCAATGATGGAACATTACTTAATAAAGGAGGCGACGTAACAATTCTTAAAAAAGGTTATTAATTCACCTTTATCACAAAATAATTTTTCTTTCCTTTCTGTATTAAAACATACTTGTCATTTATTAAATGATCGGAGGTTATTTTAAATTCAATATCATCAATCTTCAATTTATTAACAGAAACTCCTCCACCTTGAATCATTTTTTTTGATTCACCCTTCGACGGAAAAATCTTTGTTTTTTCAGATGTAAAATCAACAATAGAAACTCCTTGTTCAATTTCAATTCTTGAAATTTCAAATTGCTCAACCCCTTCAAACACACTATAAAAATCTTCTTCCGATAATTTCATTAAACTTTCAGAAGTGCCTTTTCCAAATAATATTTCAGATGCTTCAAGAGCTGCATTATAATCCAATTCCGAATGCACCCTGATGGTAATATCCTTTGCTAAGGTCTTTTGCAATAACCTAAGGTGGGGATTCAAGGAATGCTCTAATTCTAATTTTTCAATTTCATCTTTCGTCAATAAAGTAAAAATACGTATAAAATTTTTTACATCCTCATCACCAGCATTTAACCAAAATTGATAAAATTTATAGGGCGATGTTTTCAATTTGGACAACCACACATTGCCACTCTCACTTTTACCAAACTTAGTTCCATCAGCTTTTTTGATTAATGGAGTTGTTAGTGCGTATGCTTCTCCGCTACCCTTGCGTCTTATTAACTCTGTTCCGGTAACAATATTTCCCCATTGGTCTGAGCCGCCCATTTGTAACTTCACCTTATTATTTAGCCACAAATAATAAAAATCATAGCCTTGAACCAATTGATAGCTAAATTCGGTGAAACTCATCCCATTATCAAGGCGGCTTTTAACAGAATCCTTTGCCAGCATATAATTCACACTGATGTGTTTACCTGTATCACGAATAAAATCTAAAAAACTAATACCCTTAAACCAATCGTAATTATTTACTATTGCTGCTGAATTTTCACCACAATTAAAATCAAGAAATTTTTCCAACTGAGAGCGCTGGCAAGCCAAATTATGATTCAATATTTTTTCGTCCAATAAGTTCCGCTCTGCCGACTTTCCTGATGGATCACCCACCATTCCTGTAGCCCCACCTACCAATGCCAATGGTTTGTGTCCTGCTTTTTGAAAATGCAGTAATGTCATTATTTGAACCAGGTTACCTACTCCTAAGGAATCGGCAGTTGGATCAAAACCAATATATCCAATTACCATTTCATTATTTAATAAATCTTCCGTTCCTGGCATTATATCATGTAACATACCACGCCATCCTAGCTCTTCAATAAAGTTCTTTTTCATTTTATTATTTTTAATGTTGCAAAGGTAATAAATACTTAATAGAAGCTAATTCATTCGCTAAAGCATTGTTAAAAAATAACTAATAAATTTCAGCTTGTTCTTTTGCCGCTAACACACAGTCTCGCTCACCCAGCCACAGGCTGGTTGCCGTCTGCCTTGTAAAATCGTTAAATAGCTAAGACTATTCGCGCCTGTCAACAGCCTCGCTCATCCAGCCGCTGGCCGGCTGCCGTGCCTTGAAAAAAAAACAATTACTTCGCCAATTCTGTACCATTTATTTCTTAACAATGCCTAAATTCTTAAATTGAGGTTTTATTGTCCTTTTAAAATTTGTAAATTCGCAGTATAAAATTTTATTAATTGATTTTAGTTACAGGAGGAACCGGTTTAGTGGGCAGTCATTTATTATTCGATTTGTGTAAATCGGGTAAAAAAGTACGCGCCTTAAAACGTGCCACAAGTAATATTGACAATGTTAAAAAAGTATTTTCCTATTATTCTAAAAACGCGGCTATTTTATTTGAAAATATTGAGTGGGTAACAGCCGACTTGGCGGATTATTTTTCGTTGCTAGATGCTATGGAGGGTGTTACAGAGGTATATCATTGCGCTGCTTTAGTTTCGTTTGATAAAAAAGATGAAGCTGAAATGATAAACATAAATGTTGAAGGAACTTGCAATATGGTAAATGCTGCATTAGAAAAGGGGTTAAGGAAATTCTGTCACGTTAGCTCTATTGCTACTTTTGGTAGCACACTCAATAATACGCCTATTACAGAAGATCTCTTTTGGAAACCATCGCCTAAAAACTCTAACTACGCTATAAGCAAATATGCAGCTGAATGCGAAGTATGGAGAGCTTCTGAAGAGGGACTTAATGTAATAATTGTAAATCCTTCTTTAATTATTGGTCCAGGAAACTGGAACCAAAGTAGTTCGAATTTATTTAATACTGCATTTCAAGGAATGAAATATTATACCAATGGTGCAAACGGATTTATTGATGTGCGCGATGTTTCAGCACTTATGATTGCATTGATGGGAAGTGAAATTATAAATCAAAGATTTATATTAAATTCTGAAAACAGGACTTATAAATACTTCTTTGATTTAATGCTTCTAGAGTTTAACAAACCTAAGTTGAAGTATAAGGTGAATAAACTAATTTGTAATTTTGCATGGAGGTTAGAGAAGCTAAGAAGTATTTTTACCGGATTGAAGCCTTTGGTAACTAAAGAAACGATGAACTCGGCCCTTCAAATTAAGACCTTTT
>CAMBDK010000016.1 GCA_945865315.1 Chitinophaga pinensis
AGCCTGTCAGTTTGCCAATGGTGCTATCATTGGAAGTGCCTTTATTAAAGCAATTGAAAAAAGCGAAAATATTAAAATTGATATTGAGAAATTTACAAATAGCATAAATTTTATTTAAAAAAATATTTAGAAATTCATTTGTAAATAAAGATAAATTTAGTTTTTAAATGCTTTTACCACTCTCGGCTAATTACAAAATAAACCCTATAATAGCTTATACAGATCAAATTACAATGTATTTTAGGACGCGACACACATAAATTAAAAAGTAAGTGAATTACAATTTAGACAGATTTAAAACGGCTCAAGATAATTGCTATACCAAAGTCTTGGAAGAAATGAAAAATGGCAAAAAAGTGAGCCATTGGATATGGTTTATATTTCCACAAATAGCAGGCTTAGGAAAATCTGGGACTTCAAAAAAATATGAAATTGCTAACATAGAAGAAGCTGAATATTATTTGATGGATGAATTGCTTTCAAAAAGACTACTTGAACTAACTAGGATTTTAGCTTACGAAGTTGAATGGAAAACTGCGGAGGAAATATTTGGATTTCCTGATTACCTTAAATTTCAATCATCAATGACTCTTTTTTATTCAGTAGTAATAACTAATAGACAATTTGAAAAAAATAGCTACTATATTTGCTTTGAAGATGCAATTAGAAAATACTATGATGGAATACTCGATAAGTCTACTTTGGAAATTTTAAAGAGAAAACACTTTTTAGTAACGAAACTCCTTATCAATTAACAAATATTTCAGTTGAAAAAGATGACTATAATTTCAGAATAGAATACTTTAACATTCCAACCTAGATAAATGGAAACTTAATCTTATTTCGGACGGACAAGAGCACAAATAAAAGTGACTTAATTGAAAGTTTGGCTATTGAATTTGAAGAAACAGACGAAGAAAAAAAAGAACTTTCGGAAAGTGGCAACCAAACTAATTTTGACAACATTGAAGCGCTTCTATTTTGGTGGTTGGCCAAAAGAAAGATTTTTTACTAAACTAAAAAATTGCAAATAGAAATAAAATATTTTTTCATTTCAATTCAGTTAAAACTTAAAATTTATCACATATAAAATATAATTCCATCAAATTTATTTATTTTTGAAAATACTCGGCAAAGAACCAAAAATTTCTAATAACTTTTTCAATGTATCAAAATACAAGGTAATCCACAATAGTAAACTCATCCCCCAAATAACCAAAATATTTACCCAATAGGTATCATATAAATTGCCAAACACATTTTTTTGCGGAGCAAAAAAGTGAGAACGCACAAAATGATGATTGCTACCATCTCTAAAAATAGGGTCGGTAGTAGCAATCAATTCACCATTTTCTTCAACCACAGCATCCAAATCGGTACTCACATTTTTTACTAAATCTTCCACTTTTGTATTTTGATAATTATTCAACAATGCGTTGTATTGTGCCTTTCCACTCTCTGTTTCCTGAAACTTTGCCATCCATTCATCTTTGCTTCTTACGGCAATGTCATATCTATCAGAATAATATTTTTTTAATTTTCCAAGATATTCTTTAAGTTCTGTTTTTATTTTCGTGTCAAGCGTTCCAATGGTAATTTTATTTACATTTTCAAATTGTATAGCAGGCGTTTGTTGCATTTCACGCCTTAGTTCGGATTTAATTAAACTTTCTCGATTTATAGAATTGGATGAAGGATCAATCAAATTATTCATTTTAGAAAACCAATACACTTTTTTGAAATTGCAATTACTTATTTCTTTTTCATAAGTATAAATTTGTTTTTCATAGGCATTGTTTACAAACTGATTTACGGTTAAGGCTTCAAACGCCCAGCGAGAAGTCATTATTTCGCCCCAAACAGGTACTACCGATTGGCTTGATATTTTAGGATTCAATTCTTCAAATTTCACAATCACTCCGCTCAATAATATTTGCGGAATTAATAAAAAAGGAATCAGAATGTAAATAGTTACTGCTGAGTTAAATGATGCAGAAATATTGAGTCCCAACATATTTGCAAAACAAGAAGTAGAAAACAGCACCATCCAAAAATCCAAATACATGCCTTTAATTTCTAAAATATAATTACCAATTAGAACAAATGAAAGTGTTTGAATGGCAGATATAAAAAACAGAATTAATATTTTAGAAGTCAGATAACTTCCTTTACTTAAATTCAAAAACGATTCGCGTTTTAAAATTTTTCTATCTCTAATAATTTCCTCGGCACTTACTGTAAGTCCTATAAACAATGCAACTAACACACACACAAATAAATATGCTGGCATATTTTTATTATCCGAAAATAAATAATCGTGATTGTTTTTATAATACTTTATCAATGTTGCTAATAACAAAGCAAGCAATGGAGCTTCTAATAAATTAATAGCCAGATATTGTGTATCTGCCAATTTTGACAAAATATTCCTTGTAGCAAATACCTTGAATTGATTGAAAAAATTAGGCTTTCGAAATGTATTTTTTATTGTGCGCTTTTCTTTATCTACTGCTTCTTGTTGACTGATTGCAATTTTTTCTTTATAAAACGTATTCCATTCCTTTGCAGAAATTCTTCTATTACGTGTTTGATTTCCATTTTCATCCAACACCTTCGATTCGATGATATTAAATATTTGTTCTGGATTTACATTACCACAACTAATACATTCACTCTCATTTGCATTCACTTGATTGATCAATGTTTTAAAATAAACAATGGACTCAACAGGATTGCCATTATAAATAGGGAATCCACCAACATCAAGCAATAACAACTTATCAAACATTTTAAAAATATCGGAAGATGGTTGATGAATTACTACAAATACTAGCTTTCCTTTTAATGCAAGTTCTTTTAATAAGTCCATTATATTTTCCGAATCACGAGAGGAAAGTCCCGAAGTAGGTTCATCAACAAAAAGCACCGAAGGTTCACGAATCAATTCCAAGGCTATGTTCAAGCGTTTTCGCTGTCCACCACTAATGGTCTGATCCAATGGATTGCCAACTTTCAAATCTTTGGTTTCAATCAATCCCAAATCATTAAGCATACTGCTAACAAGCTGATGAAGATTTCCCTCTTCCATTCCATCAAAACACAATTTTGAATTGTAAAATAAGTTTTGATAAACAGTAAGTTCCTCTATCAACAAATCATCTTGAGGAATATAGCCAATAACACCTTCAAGCATTTTCTTTTCTTTGTGAAGGTTATGACCATTCACCACTACTTCTCCAGCAGAAGGCGCATTGTTTCCATTCAAAATATTTAGTAATGTAGATTTTCCAGAACCGCTTCCTCCCATTATTCCTATTAGCTTTCCAGAGTTTTCAGTGAAACTGAGCGGATGTAAACCTATTTTTCTGCTCTTAAATTTATATTCTAAATTACTAACAGAAAAAACAAATTTACTTTCAGTTGCATCTTTCAAAAAACAACTTACAATGTCACTATAATAAATTGGATTTACTTTAGAACTGCGTATAGATGAGCCTTGCGAAAGAACGTAAATTCTATTTGGGTTTAGTATTTGTCCGTTCAAAAACAATTCTGTTTTTCCATAATAACGAATCAAATAAATGCCAATACTGTTTATACGCAACACGGCAATATTTCCGGCAATAGAATCGGAATGAAAATTTTTTGAATTTATTTTTGATTCTTCTTTTTGTTTACCTGCAAAAAGAAAATTTGAAGAGTCCTCTATCTCAGCAATCGAATTTTTTAAAGCGAGCTGAATACATTGATTTAATTCATCTTCCTGAATATTAAACGAAGACGAAACGGTAGAAACAAATTCCATTTCTTGTTCAGAAATAGAACCTGAAAAACTTACAAATTCAATTAGATTTAAAAGAACAATAAACTTTTGTTTTTGAGTAAGCTCTTCATTTATTTGCTCACAAATCACAATTACTTTTACCGAACTTACAGCCAATCTTCTTCTTTTCTTTTCCCCATCCGCTCCTTCATCTTGACTTTTTAGAAAAACGTCATATAAAGCAAGAAAATCAATTACTTGCTCTGCATTCAATTGTTGTTTCAAATACGATTCAACAATGTTTCTTGCATCTGTCGAATTTTCGTTTGCTTTTGCAATTATTGAAAATAAACGCATTAAGGCTTTTAAAATTTTTTCACTCATAAATTTCGTTTTTAAACAGAAAAGCTTTGAAGATTATTCACTTCAAAGCTTTTCATTTATTCCAGTTAATAATACTTGTTAGTTAGTGTATGTCCATAGAGTCAAATATTTTCAAATTATGCAAATTTTAAGATTCAGAATTCTGGATTTAAAATTTTTGAACCAAAATTGTTTTGTTTGAAACAAAGTTAATAACGGTAGTCATTGCAAGGCTTTTTTAGCCGAAGCAATCTCATATATTGGTGTGAGATTGATTCAGTCGTGCCTCCTTCGCAATGACGTTCTAAGTTTTAATGCCGACTCTATCGACAGAGACTAGTTAACAATCTTCCCACGAGCATCACTCAATTTGCTATACAATTTAGCAAGTGTTGATTTATCTAATTCTCCATTATGAATAGAAGAATAAATTTTGTCCAACTCTCCTACCGCTAAAATAGTTGCTTTTAACTCTTTTTCTTTTTCATACTCTTTTAAAAGCTGAACTAATTTTTGAGAAGTGAAATTTTGTTCAATAATTTTTTTAAATAAAATATCATTGTCCTTATTTCTTTCTACATCTTTTATCAAACTTATAGTTATGTATTGACTTTCAATCCAACTACCAACAAGTATTTGGGTTGCTGTTAATAATCTATCATTTGAACGTAAATAACCGTCCATCTCTGTATAAATTTGGTCAATTACTTTATTGATTGTATCTTTTTTATCAATATTTTTTTCCAATCGAGAGCCTGCAATATTGTTAAAACTTTCGTCACAACCAAGGCTTTGCGCAAGGTTTTTGGATGTTTTGAAGTAATTTTTCACTTCTGAAAATTGCTCGTTTGTTGAAAGATAAACTAAATCAACAACATATACTCCATAGTTCAAACCCTTTTTAGTAGTAGTGGTGTATTTACTTTCATTATCAGTAATATTCAACAATGATTTGTTAAAAGGGAAATTACACTTTGGTAAAAATGTAATAATCTCAAATGGAGAAGGCACATTGATAACAAGTGTTTGAAATTGAAAATCTACCAAATCAATTGTTGGTTGAGAAGCTGCTTCTTTTTTTACAGTATCTTTTTGATCGTCTGTATTTACAGTATTTTCAGTAGAACTATTTCCGCATGAAATAAGCAATGCTGCACAGGAAATGGTAATTAATTTTTTCATCATAAGAATTAAGATTTTTAAATTGATTATTTTGTGAATGAAACTAAATTAAAAGGAACTTTTATAATTGATTGATAATCTTCACCAGCTTCAAGCATATCATCATCTTGGTTATAATATTGCCAATTGATTATAGCTTCTCCTTTTCCACTCTTTGAAATTTGCTCCATTCTTTTGAACAAATCAACTATACATTTTGATGAACTTGTGTTGAAATAATCAAACTGAACATTTAAAACTGTTTTTGGTGCTGGATTTAAAGCATAATTATCGAGCCATATGAAAAGTGGTTTATAAAAAATAATAGAATTTTCTGGAACTGATTTTCCCTTCACTTCAAATGTTCCAGTAGATGAATCGAAATTCATGAAAGGCGTTTTTGTTGTCTTTTCAGTTGAATATGTTTTTTCTGACATGGTTTTAATTTTTCAAAGCAAATATAATAAATAAAAGGTACCAAACCAGAAGATTTTTGAAAACAAAAAAATAGAGCTAAAGTATAATAAAACTAAAATCTTTTTTCAATCAAATAATTGTTTCTTTCGCAAGAATTAAGAGAGATAAGTTCGCCAAAAAAACCTCCTAAAAATAATTGTGTTCCAATTATTATAGCCACCAAACTAATTAAAAATAGGGGCTTTTCAGTAAGGTCTCGATTTGGGATAAGTAATGCGATTTATATTTTTTTTCATTAATTAATATCAATAAAACGATTCCTCCAAAGAGAAATGAAAGTGTTCCCAACAAACCAAAAAATTGCATAGGACGTTTAACAAATTTAGAGACAAAGGTTATGGACATCAAATCTAAAAAACCACTTACAAAACTTTCCAACCCAAATTTTGTTACTCCATATTTTCGTTCAAGATGTGTAACTTAAATTAAATAAGTAATATAAAAACAACATAGCCGATGAAAACAAAAAAATTAACTCTGTCCATAAAGTCACTTTTTATTGAACTTTTTTCATTTCTTTATGTTACGGCATTTAGTTAAAAGGTTATATACTATAAGGGTATCACCAATAGACGAATTATTTGAAGCTGTAGGCAAGTTTAGAAAAAAAATGCAAATTGCGGACAGACAAGATAACCAACAATAAATTTCTTTAACAGTTCTTGATTGTTTGAATTTTTTTTTAATTTTGTAAACAAAAAGTGGAGCCAACACCACTATAAAAATGGGGCGATATCGAAAAGCCAAAAGAGTAGGAAAGAATTTAAATTAAAATAAAAATGAAAAAAATTACACTTTTGTTTCTCTTGTTTTCAATAAGTTTGACAGGTTTTTGTACCACTTGGACAATTAATAACTCAGCAAATACTTTTACCCCTTCGACCATAACTATAAATGTTGGCGACAGCGTAAAATTTGTCACCACCTCCTCACACGATGCCAGAGAAGTAAGTCAAATAACTTGGAATGCAAACGGCAATACTGCTCTATCTGCTGGATTCCAGACTGCTTTTGGTGGTGGAGTTGTTTTACCTTCACAACTTGGAGTGGGTACGCATTATTATGTATGTACACCTCACGCTTCCTTAGGTATGAAAGGAACCATTATCGTTCAAAATTGTAATTCACCTGCAACTCCAGGCACTATTAGCGGAAATACAAACGTTTGTGGAGCAAGCTCAAATATTTATAGCATACCGGCTGTAACAGGTGCAACATCCTATACTTGGACCTTGCCTGGTGGCTGGATAGGAACTTCCACAACAAACTCCCTTTCTGCAGTTGCAAGCACAACAGGTGGCAACATTACTGTAACTGCAAACAATTCCTGCGGTTCATCTATAGCCCAAACATTGGCTGTAACCACGAATACTGCTCCAAGTTCACCAGCTACTATCAACGGCAATGAAACTATTTGTGCAACAAGTTCAAACACCTATAGCATATCGGCTGTAACAGGTGCAACGTCCTATACTTGGACCTTGCCTGGTGGCTGGACAGGAACTTCAACAACAAATTCTATCACTTCTACTTCAAGTACCACAAGCGGAAACATTACTGTAACAGCAAACAATGCTTGTGGCTCATCTTCAAACCAAACATTAGTTGTTACTGTGATCGCTTCGATTCCTGCTGCACCAGGATCTATTAATGGCGATACAAACGTTTGTGGAGCAAGCTCAAATATTTATAGCATAATGGCAGTAAGCGGAGCAACTTCTTATACTTGGACTTTACCTTCAGGCTGGATAGGAACATCAACGACAAATTCAATTACTTCTGTTGCAAGTTCTACAAGCGGAAATATCACGGTAACAGCAAAAAATGCTTGTGGCTCATCTTCAAACCAAACATTAGTTGTGACTGTGAACGCTTCTATTCCAGCTGCGCCCGGAACTATTAATGGCGACACAAACGTTTGTGGAGCAAGCTCAAATATTTATAGCATAGCGGCTGTAACAGGTGCAACATCCTATACTTGGACCTTGCCTGGTGGCTGGACAGGAATTTCAACAACAAACTCTCTTTCTGCAGTTGCAAGCACAACAGGTGGCAATATTACTGTGACTGCAAACAATGCTTGCGGTTCATCTATAGCCCAAACATTGACTGTAAACATGAATACTGCTCCAACTTTACCAGCAACTATCAGCGGCAATGAAACCATTTGTGCAACAAGTTCAAACACCTATAGCACAACGGCTGTAACAGGTGCAACGTCTTATACTTGGACCTTGCCAGGTGGCTGGACAGGAACTTCAACAACAAATTCTATCACTTCTACTTCAAGTACCACAAGCGGAAACATTACTGTAACAGCAAACAATGCTTGTGGCTCATCTTCAAACCAAACATTAGTTGTGAATGTGAACGCTTCTATTCCGGCTGCACCCGGAACTATTAATGGCGATACAACCGTTTGTGGAGCAAGCTCAAATATTTATAGCATAACGGCAGTAAGCGGGGCAACTTCTTATACTTGGACCTTGCCAGGTGGCTGGACAGGAACTTCAACAACAAACTCTCTTTCTGCAGTTGCAAGCACAACAGGTGGCAATATTACTGTGACTGCAAACAATGCTTGCGGTTCATCTGCAACTCAAACAGTAATTGTAACAGTGAGTGGTGGCTCTGCCCTTTCTCAACCTGGACCTATCAGTGGAAATGCATCAGTTTGTCCGGCTAGTTCAAACACTTATAGTATAACAGCAGTAAGCGGGGCAACTTCTTATACTTGGACTTTACCTTCAGGCTGGATAGGAACATCAACGACAAATTCAATTACCTCTGTTGCAAGTTCTACAAGCGGAAACATTACAATATCTGCAAATAATTCTTGCGGTTCATCAGCAGCTCAAACATTAAGTTTGACTGTGAATTCTGTCGACACTTCCGTTTCACAATCTGGAGCAATCCTCACCGCTGGTGCTTCAGGAGCAGTATACCAATGGATAAATTGTATTGACAATACTCCTATTTCTGGACAAACCAATCAGAGTTTTACTGCTTCTACCAATGGAAATTATGCGGTAATTGTAGTACAAAACACTTGTTCCAACACTTCATCCTGTTATAACATATTTAGTGTTGGTATAATTGAAAACAACTCTTCAATGATTATAATTATTTATCCCAATCCTTCCAATGGAAAATTTATAATTGAAATGAAACAGATGGAAAATGGAGTAATTGAAATTTACAATGCTCTTGGAGAAAAAGTGTATCAATCTATACTATTATCAACACATAATGTTACGACAATAGACCTCAGTATGCAACCCAAAGGAATTTATTTTGCAAATATTTATGACGGAGAGAAAATTAATTCGAAAAAAATAATTGTTCAATAACAAATACGACCGGTGTTTTGTATTTTACTAACTATGCGTTGATTATCAGAGGCGAAAACCCATAACACCGGCTAAGCAGAATTGCTGCTTTGTAAAAGTTTGCAAATCCAACTTTGGTTGCTTCTCGAAATTTCTTAGATTGTGCGCATTTACTTTTGTACTTTTAATAAAATTTATCGGTAAAGACAGTTTTGCTATTCAAATCCGCAACTGTGCCTTGTCGCTAATTTTTATAGCCAATGCATAGACTAAAAATAAAAACAGCAATAACAATCTAAAAACCATAGATAATGAAAAAACAATTTACATTACTAATGCTGACAATAATTCCTGCCATCGTTTGGGGACAACCAACAATTACCAACGCTGAGGACTTCACAATAGGAACAGTTTTAAAATTCCAAAAGTGCAACCCTACTAGCGTAAGCGCAGGAAGCTCAGGTGCAAGTCAGACATGGAATTTTTCTGCTTTAGCAACACTGCCAGACACTACAACAGAGTGGATGGTATTGCCTTCTTCTACTACTAATGGAAGTTTATTCCCAACGGCAAATCAGGTTGAAAAATATTCTGATGGCCGTTTTGTATATGTTAACAAAACAGCTAACGAAAATTACTTAGTGGGTTTTATAGATACTACAAATAGTTATCCAGCCACTCATTATCCTAATCCAATGCTTTTTGCTAAACGACCACTTAATTATGGAACAATAGTTACCGATACTTTTACAATGACTGGCTCCTCTGCTTTAGGTATCGTCACAATTAATCCTGATGCTTATGGGACACTAATTCTACCAAATGGAACGCATAATAATGTTTTAAGGGTTAAAATTACTGAAGTACATCCATGGTTTAATTTTATTGTTTACGTTTGGTTTGATGGCATTAATACTTCAGCATTATTAAAAATAGATAACCAACCAAATGTGGAGTATTTGCTAAGTGAAACAGTAGGTATTGCAGAAATCAACAACAAAAGATGTTTCAATTTTTATCCGAATCCTGCAACAAAGCAAATATCATTTGAATCAGAGGATACAGGAGAATTATCAATTACAAATAACCTCGGACAAGTTGTATTACAAATTTTTATTAATGATAAACAAACAAATATTTCGACAGAGAATTTAGAACATGGAATTTATCATTTGACATTTGAGACGAAAAAAAATAAGACTACATCGGAGTTAATCATTCAACGATAAGTTGCGACAGGCAATAAAGTAATGGCTTTAACACGGGTATTGCATTAGTGGGCGAACATTGCGAGCATAAACATTTGAGCAATAAATAAACTTTGCTACAGTTGTAAAATGCCCAAAAGTTGGGAAGACAATACAAATGTTGTTATTAGTGCAATTACGCTTGTTGGTATAGCATTGCTATTGGAGTTATTTTTTCAGAAAACAATAAAAAATAAAACTGGCTATAACAAAACAAACCACTACAAAATGACAGAAAAGATTTGGTGCAGCTAAAATTTTCAATTTAAAAAATCCGCAATAGGAAGTTTTTGTTATTCCCTGATAACCCTATTAATAATAACATTAGCATCAGTAATAATTTTCACAAAGTATATTCCCTTTCCGACATTTTGCAAATCTATTTCCTTTTTATAGTTTCCTTTAAAGTGATGCAATTTTTCCTGGTAAATTAATTGTCCGTTTATGCTAAACAGTTCTATCAGAAAAGAGTTGGTGTTATGATTATTATATGAAATATTTAAATCCTTTGTGGCAGGATTTGGGAAGATACTCAACAATTGATCATCAAAAATTGTTTCTACATCCACATAATCATAGCTAATGTAATCAGAAGATGCGAAACAGCCAAAAGTGGTATCAGTAACTGTTACTGAATAGGAGCCATTTTCTGTTATAATGTAATTTTGAGAGATCGCCCCAGTTATTAAAACACCGTTTAAATACCATTGATTGCCGGTTGCAGCAATGGATGTTAATGTATCGTTACTAAGAGTGATATAAGGTATTGGTTGTGAAGGATAAACAATAACATCTATTGAAGCCGAAGTTGCAGAACATCCGTTTGTATCGGTTACCTTAACATTAAAACTACCTGAATCAGAAACTAAAATATTTTGCGTTATTTCACCATTACTCCAGTAATAATTAGCTATGCCTGCAGAACCCGCTGTTAGAATAACAGAATCTTCTTTACAAAAAGTCGTTGCTCCTGATGGATTTATAATTACTGAAGGATTTGAATTTACAATAACTGACACCAAAATTAATGAAGAACCGGAACATCCATTATCACTTGTAACATCAACAGAAAAAATTCCAGTATTTGAAACTGTGATTGTTTGTGTTGTTGCTCCATTGCTCCATAAGTATGAAACAAAACCAGCGCTGGCATCCAGCACAACACTGTCTCCCTGACAAAAAGTAGTAGAACTGTTTGCAGTAATCACAGGATTTAAACTTGAATTGATATTTACATTCAGTGATAGTGTGGTGGAGCAATTAGTTGAAGGATTTGTTTCAGTTATGGTAGCGATTCCTGTTCCTCCTGTTCCCCAGTCTGCAAATATTGAATCTGTGTTTTGACCGTATGCAATTGTTCCCCCCGTTATTGACCAGAAAAAAATATTTCCTGAATTAATTACAGAATAAACTACTCCGGTAGAATTTGAACAAACAGAATTTTGTCCTGCTACAGTAGGTGTTGGATAAGGATTATCTATTACTGCTACTGAATCACAGCTTGACCAACAGCCAGCCGTTGACCTTGCTCTTATCTTATATGATCCTGCAGATGGTGCTGTATAGGTTAAACCGGAGCTGTCTGTGCTTGTTCCGCAAGTTGTTCCTTGCCAGTAAAAAGTAACTCCTACAGGAGGAACTGCTATTGATAATACCTGGTTGCCGCAAGTATTGGCTGTGGCGGTGGGCGTTGGAGGATCAATTGGTATCGTATTTATGGTAACTATTTTTGAACTGCAAGGTGACCATCCTCCGTTAGTAAATTTTGCTCTTAAATAATACGTTCCCGAAGTGTTAACAATATATGTCAAACCAGGATTTGCAATGCTCGTTCCGCAACTTGTTCCTTGCCAATAAAAATCAACACCGGAAGGCGGAATCACTCTTGTTAGTATTTTTGGTCCGCATGTAGCAGTGCTTAGCGTTGGAACTGGTGGTGCAGCAGGAACTACTGGGTCGCAACCATTAGATGTTTTGAGGGCGTTATATGGTGCTGTATTTAACACTGCATTCATTCTCACTTTTTGTCCATTGGTAAAAAGATTTCTGCTATCGCAACCCGAACAAGAGCCGGAACAATAACCTGGTGTATAGTCCATATA
Source organism: Chitinophaga pinensis (assembly GCA_945865315.1). Lineage (GTDB taxonomy): Bacteria > Bacteroidota > Bacteroidia > 2-12-FULL-35-15 > 2-12-FULL-35-15 > 2-12-FULL-35-15. The sequence continues at coordinate 12,443 of CAMBDK010000016.1, forward strand.
ATTCATAAACATTTTACCATTGCTATTAGGTGAACACGCGTCCACTTTTGGAAATGATCCCGGACAGGCAGATGTTTTATCTGCCTGGTTAGGAGTATCAGAAACATAGTCGCTCCCGCCGCAACCGCCTCCATCATCACCCCAAATATGACGTAAATTAAAGTAATGCCCCACTTCATGCGTTACAACCCATTTACCAGTTCCAAGAAAACCATAACGGCAAACAACCCCATATGTATTGCTCACTGAACCTGTTGGAAATTCGGCAAAAGAGACATCCACATCGCATATCCAGATGTTTAAATATTTTTTTACATTCCAGGCATTTAACCCTCCGGTAGAAAAGAATTTTATATTATTGTTTGTATGATAAAATTGCTGAACGGTGGTTAGTCTTCTTTCAATACCGTTTGTAGAATCACCCACAGGTGTACGCTGTGCAAAACAGAATTGAATATTGGTGTTAGCGGCAATTGGCTGCCAAACATTGGGAGTAAGATACGCATCAGGATTTGTTCTGCTATAATCTCTATTCAACTCCGCAAGAATCTGGTTACATTTAGTATTAGAAATATTTTCAGTATTATTTTTATAAACTATATGAAAGACAACAGGAATTGTAACAACAGCTCTGTTTTCATCTTCCGGATTATCAGCAATCCATTGTTGAATTTGTTTTTCATAATCTGCCTCCCTCGCAGCAAGGAATGGATCAGACAACTTTGCAGCATTTAGGTATTCCATTGTGCCGCAGGATTCATCTTGCGATGGCTGTTGCGCATTAGCAGTAAATGATAAAATGAGATATGATAAAAAAAAAATAAGTAAAAGGGGCCTTTTTCCAAAGAGAAACGAGCATTTTATTTTGTTAAATCCTATTGCTTGGGGTAAAAGGTATTTTGCCATTGGATCAAATTTAAAATAATTCGTAAAAGTATTTTAACCCCTACTATAAATTTAATAACAAATAATTGATAAAAAAATACAAAACAAAATGATTAATTCAAAATCAATAGATTGGTCAGTCCAGTCATGTAAAGATATTAAAATAAAGGAAATTAACAAATTATAATTACAATAAATTAAAAAAAAAAATACTTTGGCAGAAAAAATAAAACAATCATAGTAGCAAGTATTTACTGAGGTTTTAAAAAATATTTTTTTATTTTTCCTCAATAATATTAACAATTTTATATACCTTTTTACAATCGTATTTTCTGGAGGTTGCATCCATTGAATCTTATACTGCTTACAATATTGCAAATTTTAAATATGATTATCAAAATAATTGTTACACTTGTCATGAATAAAATACAATACATACCAATGGTAAATGGCATAAAAAAGACAGAGGTAAATCGTGCGTTAAAATAGAACAATAAAAAAAAGCTTGCAGCACTTGTCCAGTTAAAGATTTATACAAAAAAATAAATATTGACGAATGATAGAACGAAGTGAAAACAAACCTTCTCTTGAACAAATTAAACATTGAAGTAAATCCAAAGCTATACAAACAAAGGTAAACTATTGTTGACTATCCTTTTGGTATATTAAAAAAAACAATAGGGCTTTTATTAAATCATAACTAAGAAAGAAAAAAAACGCGCCCATGCTTTTGAAGGCTTGATTTTAAAAGCTTTTAAATTTGCGTTTACTTATGAATATTATTGATAAAAATGTGTCTAAAAAAGTTGCTCAAAGAACTTCCCTTTTTATTTTTTCAAAAAAGAACCTCCATTAACAAAAATAAAGCGAATACCTTGATTCCTATTTTTTAAAAAACCAATTCCAATTTTGTATTATTTTAAAATACATTAATGCGATTTACTGGGATCCATTTTTTTTACTACTTTTGATTGTAATGGTTAGTTTTTTAGACAAACTCACGTTAGCTGCAATTGTAAAATCGATTTCCAAAACATAATTTAGATTAACAATGAAAACAAAAAATAAACTTGACAAAATGTTCGGACCAGTTGGAACTTCAGCAGGAGTAACTCTATTTGTTGCTGGATTAATTATAACTTATTTCTCATTGATAGGATATATTTTAGTTTTAATTGGAGCTTTTGTCGGATTTACTTCAACAAGCACATTGATTGATTTTGAAAATAAGAGATTAAGATTTACAAATAATATATTTGGAATTTTTCCAATTGGAAAATGGGTTTTTATTGAAACAGATATGAAAATTGGTATTAGAAAATCAAATAAAGTATGGGCAGCAAATAGCCGGAGTAATCGTAGCTTGATTATAGCTAATAATGATTATAGGTTGATTCTTTATGATTCTAATGGTAGAGAGATTTTGCCAATTCAAAAATTTGACAATCTTGATTCAGCAAAGTCAAATTTGGATAAAATTAGTAAAGAAATAGGGATAGAAATAATTTGATTTTTTAAAATCAAGATTATATGAAACAACTGTAGCATAACACCTAAGGTTTCTTATCGCCTGAAAGGCGAACAATGAAACCTATATTGCACTTAACCGTTTATGCGGTGGGGGCATATCTGGCTATCGATTTGTTATGGGGATTGCGCTTCATTTGCGCAAAATTATGAACATTATTGATAATAATGTGTTTTAAAAGTTCCTTAAAGAACTTGGCTTTTTTTTTCAAAAAACAAGCTCTATAAACAAAAATAAAGCTAATACCTTGATTCCTATTTTAAAAAACCCAATTCCAACTTTGTTTTTGTACGCTGCTTAATTATCTTCTAATGAGATCCATTTTTTTTACGACTTTTGATTGAAATGGTTGTTTTTTTAGACAAACAGCCTTAGCGGAAAGCTTTTGGGACAGTGCTTACTTTAAACATTGGAGATTTGTATAATAATAAAAAGAAAAACTCATTAGAAATATGATAACTAGAATAATTGGACTTATGAGCAATGTGAAAAATAAATTAACTTTGCTCACAGCATTATTAATACTGTCCTTCCTTTCAGGATATTCCTGCAGCACCTACAAAATAACTGTGGGAGATAAAACTATTTATGGAATAAATTACGACTCTTGGTTTAGCCAACCACGAATATGGTTTGAAACAAACGGTTATGGTGCAGCTTTTACAGGTGCAAATTATCAGGGAGGAAATGACCTTACACCTCATTCAGGAATGAATGAGTATGGACTTTCTTTTGGCACCCTAGCAACACCCACACCCGATAAAGAAAAATCATTTGAAAACAGGAAAATAATTCAAAGCAGGTCAAAATATCTAAAAGATATTTTACATTCTTGTAAAAACATTAAAGAAGTAAAAGCATTTATTGAAGAATATGACCATAGCAAACTATCCAATGATGTATTTATTTATACAGACAAATCAGGGAAGTATTTGATTGTTGAGCCCTACGAAATAATTTCAGGTAATGAGGACAAGTATGTTCTTGCTAACTTCTGCCCTTCAACTATTAATGACTTAAACAGCATTAAGCAACAGCGTTATGTTAACGGAGCCGCATTTTTGAAAAGCAAAATTGACACCTCACTTGCATTTTGCACAGCACTTTCAGACACAATGCATGTTTGCAGAAAAAAAATTGGTGACGGAACTTTACTAACTTCTATTTTGGACTTGAACAAGGGTATAGTTCATTTATACTTTTATCATGACTATAAACACATGGTTTTATTCAACTTAAAAGAAGAGTTATCAAAAGGAAATCACTCCTATGAAATCGTATCATTATTTCCTGCGAATATTGAATATCAAAAATTCATTGCTTTTCAAACACCATTGAACAATAATAAAATTGACTACTTTCTTCGCATTTGCTTTACACTTTTTGTCTTTTCATTTCTTTTTTTTGTTACCAGTTATTTTAGAAATACAAAAATAGCGTTCGCAAACTATAAATTGCTGCTTGCCGCATTGAGTTTATGTTTAGCGTATTACATGTTTACTTTAGCTACAGAAATGGGGATTTTCTATTTTCCTTCTCCTTATAAAAATTACAAATTCGGATTGATTGATGTTGCTTCTTTTCTTCCATTCATAATGGTATTACTGATATTTCCATTATTGATTATAAACCGAAAAGTTTTTAAATTGAATCTTTGGAATACATTTTCAAAATTTCTTTTTACGGTTAACAGCATTACATACTTAATTTTAATTGTGCTATTTTCTTACTGGGGTTTCTATAATATTTTTAACCAACAATGAAAGGTATTAGATTGAACAGCGTGACAAATTTGCCAGCCACCAACACCTAAGGTTTCGTTGCGCCTCAAAGGCGAAAAATGAAAACAAAATGCTGTGAGGATACAAATATTTACAACCTTTTTAATTATACTAATGCTAAAGACTTTAAAGGCAATGGCAAAATTTAACTGGCATCTTTCTAATTTGGTAGCATTTATAAGTTTGAATCATTTTATAAAAATTAATCTACAGGATTGGCTTGATAACCCGTTTGAATTACACAACGGACCTCAAAAAAACATAATTTAACAGATTTTTTTATATATTTGTCGAATACATTATACTTTTTTCAATAAAAAAATACTTTTATTAGCAAAAAACATTTAGGACAAGGTTGATTGCCAAGCAATTTGATTTGATAGTAAATAAATTAGTTGCTGCTGACAGCATCAAACTTCCTGCTCAAAATTCCAAGAAAAATAATTTTAATGAATCCCCCTAAATGAAACCTTGCATTCTAAATAATAAAATATAGCACAAAAATTGTAAGCAGCAAAAATCTAAAAAAACTTGGAGACCAGATACCAAAAAAAACGGGGTGATAACGAAAAGCCAAAGTAATCGTAATAATAAAAAAAAAATATGAAAAAAATTACCCTATTATTATTAAGTTGTTCTAGTTTAGCTGGCTTTTCACAAGCAATACCAAACTCAGGATTTGAAACATGGATTAATAATACTGAACTCCCTCAAGCCTATGAGGTTCCTCAAGGTTGGATCTCAGATGATATGATTAGATCGGGTTTTGATCCTGCATACACCGGTATTTCAGTGTCAAAAAGTACTCAGAGCTATTCAGGTTCATTTGCAGTAAAAATGGAAACCATCATTAATAATGGCGATACTGTTAGCGGCACTATATATTCTGTGCAATCATTAGTGGAATTTTTCAGCTACCTTTTTTCTGAAAATGCGGCCATAGGATTCCCTTATTCAGATCGCCCAGCAAATTTACAAGGTTATTATAAATTTAATTCTGTTGGAAATGATTCTGCTGGTATTGCAATTGAGATGTACAAATGGAATACAATAACCGGTGTTAGTGATATCATAGCTTTTGGTGAGTATAGTATAGGAGCAAATGCATCCTCTTATACAGTATTCAATTTACCAATTACATATATGAATAGCGAAAGTCCTGATACGGTTGTGATCTTTGCTGGAATAAATGGTTCACATGTTGGAACAACTTTTTATATCGATGCTCTTTCATTCACAGGAACAGCGCCCATAGGTATTGATGAATTATATTCAGATAATAAATATGTTAAACTATATCCCAATCCATTTAGCAATAGTGCTAGCATAAACATTGATATTGCAGTAAAGTTAAATAACGCATCTATTAGAATATTTGATATATCAGGTAAAGAAGTGAAAACGATAAATAATATAAACAAAAACCTCGTAATTCTTGAAAAAGGAGAAATGACTGCCGGACTATATTTTTATAAACTTTTAAATAATAGTTCCGAAGTGTATAATGGGAAATTTATTATTAGGTAACCTCTATTAAAATGCTCAGGTAATTTTTATTGCTTTAGTCTAAACATCTTTATTAGTAAGGTTTAAAACAATCCCTCCATAATGGAGGGATTGTTTTAAAACCTAATGAATACAGTTAATTTAGTTCATACTTTTAAAAACTACCGAAAGTTGATATTATAAAAAAGACTAATTTAATTTTACTCTGATTTATTACAATAGTTCTAACAAAAATTCTAAATTCTAACTCTTAAACCTGGAAAAATGAAAAAAGTATCGTTTATGTTAAGTTTTTTGCTGCTGAGTTTAATAGCTTGTAAAAAAGAGAAAGAAACACCTTTAACCACTGTACCTCCAATTTCTTTGGTCACTGTAGAAGTAACCATAATGAATGACACTGTCGACTATAGCATAACAACTAATTGTTCCGATTGGTCAAAAGATATGGATTTTGATAGTATTAATACCAACCAAAATTATAATTTAAATTCAATAGATACTAATTGTGTTTTTACTAATAATAGAAAACTTGAGTTTAGTGCAAGCAACGGCTGCAAGTTATTTTTGAGTGATAACTTAGGGGGTAATGTAAAAAAATATAATCAAGGACAAACAATTGATTATAATACTGTTACTAATTCCTTCTCAACAAATCAAGGAAATGTTTCTGCTCGAATTTTAGAAGAAGGAGTGACAAATGAATTTAACTTAAACGAAACATTTTATTTAGGTACTGCTTTTTTAGTTAATGGAAACTATTATAATTGATGGGTTAAAGTAAAAACGCTTAACAATTATTATTCGTGTATTATCGTTTCTTATGGTGTTTGTAAAACTGCAAACACTCCTATAACTGCTGAATAAATATCATCTGCTTTAAATAAAAAGGGTGGCTAATTGCTATTGTGTGAGGAACAGTGAGATAATAAGCCTTCTTAGTATTGCGAACTGCGGGTAATTGAAATTAAGTGTCAGTAACCGCGGGCTATGTGGCTCAGAAAAAAGCACTGACACCAACACCTAAGGTTTCGTTGCGCCTCAAAGGCGAAAAATGAAAACAGATATTGCCCGAAACCGCTTGAGCGGCTGGGGATATCAGGTTATGAATTTGTTATGGGGAATGCGTTTTGTTAATCCAATCGCATTTATTTTTTAAGAAGGTTCTCTTTTGAGTTTTTGTTATTATTTCCCCCTTACTTTTAAAACTATTTAATGCGTTTTTAATTTTTCCGACTAAATAATTATTCAAACATTTTTTTATTTTTATTTTTTTCTTAATGCGCAATAATCTGCAATAAAGCTATTTAGCAGTAAAAAATTAATTAAATTTAAGGTTCGTAACATTTGTATAAAAACCTATTAATAAAAGTAAGCTAAAAAATATTTTTCAATGATTTTTCAACTTTTTCTAGCATATCATCTGTAAAATCTAAATGTGTTACAAAACGAACCGCATTCTTCCCAAAACTAACAGCCTTTATGTTATTTTTTGCTAACTTTTGTATAAATACATCGGGTTTAATTTTTTTGTTTAGATTAAAAATTATGATATTCGTATATACAGGTAATACACTATCCACATAGCTAAACTCAGTTATTAAATTGCTTAAGTATTTTGCTCTTTTATGGTCTTCATTCAATCGTTTTATATTATTATCTAATGCATAAATACCAGCAGCAGCAAGATATCCAGCTTGTCGCATCCCACCGCCAAATACTTTACGTACTCTACGCGCCTTGTTTATAAATTCAGCATTACCCAATAATAAAGACCCTATAGGTGCTCCCAAACCTTTTGATAAACAAACCGAAATAGAATTAAAACAGCCTCCAATTTCCTGGGCTATTAATTCATATTGAGAATTATATCTGCTATTATTTTGGTCATTAAATTTCAATTTACTAATCTTTTTCAGGCGAGGAATTTCAACAATAGCATTAAAAATTCTAGCACCATCCAAATGAAGTTTCAACTTATTTTGATTACATGTTTTTGAAAGTTCCTGCATTTGTGCTAATGAATAATAGCTCCCCCCTGCCCTATTGGCTGTATTTTCAATACATACAAGACTTGTGTGCGCAAGCCAATCAAAATTTTGATTGATATTTTCGAGGATCTGTTGCGACGAAATTTGACCACCTTTACCGCACAACAATTTTGCTTGTACCCCCGAGTTAAAAGAAATACCAGCTCCTTCATAATTATAGATGTGTGAAGTAGTATCACATAATAATTCATCTCCTGGTTGCGTTTGTACTTTAATAGCAATTTGATTAGTCATTGTTCCTGAAGGACAAAACAAAGCAGACTCCTTATTAAAAAGTTTTGCTATTTTTTTCTCTAGTTTAATAACAGTAGGGTCTTCACCAAAAACATCATCTCCTACTGCTGCATTAAACATTGCTTCCAACATTCCTTTGCTTGGTTTGGTAACTGTATCGCTTCTTAAATCTATTATCATATTTTTATTGCTTATATTAATTTTTTAAAAAAACTTTTTGGGTATTAGAAAAACACATTTATATTTTTCTAATAATCATTAAACCATCTCTTATATTAAGCAGCATATGCTCTACACGGGTATCCTTGTGGATTTTTTTATTGAAATCGTCAATAGCTTTTGTATCATAATCCATTTTATCAACAGCGTCTAAAATTTTTCCACTCCAGAGTACATTGTCAGCAATAATAAGCCCTCCGCTATTTACCCTATCAAATATTAAATCGTAATAGTTAGAATAGTTTGATTTGTCAGCATCAATAAATACCAAATCATAATTTTCATTTATTGTAGGAATAATATCTAAAGCATTACCGATATAATATTTTATTTTTTGAGTTAAGCCGGCCTCGTTTATATATTTACGAACCATTAGTTCTAATTCTTCATTATTATCTATGGTATGTAAAACACCATTCTCTATTAATCCCTGGGCAAGACAAATACCTGAATAACCTGTATAGGTACCTATCTCTAATATTTGTTTTGGTTGAATCATTTTACTAAGCATGGTAAGTAAATTACCTTGCATGTGTCCGGAAAGCATGCGAGGCATCAAAATTTTGGCATGAGTTTCCCTATTAAGTTTTTTTAATATATCCGTTTCTGCCTGAGAATGAGCTAAAGCATAGGCATCAATTTTTTCAGCTATAATTTCCATTAATATATATATTTTTTTTATTAACTGATGCGAATTTACATAATAGTATTGTTTAAATTTTTTCCGGATTAAAATATTGTTATATTTCTTTCAAAAAAATTACCGACATTTATGCCTTATTTTTAAAAAATACAGTAAAAGGGTTTTTAATTCTTTAATTATTTTTAAAACAATATTTTTTATTTTAGTTTTTTATTTCGCTATTCAATATAATTTTTAATTTACTAATTTTTTAAAAAGATGTCAGAAGGCAGACAAATTATTTTTTCGATGGTAAACGTGAGTCGCACGTTACCAGCAGGTAAAACTATTCTAAAGGATATTTATCTTTCGTTTTATTATGGCGCCAAGATTGGAATTTTGGGCTTGAATGGCTCTGGGAAATCTACATTAATGAAAATTATTGCAGGTGTTGAAAAAAATTATCAAGGTGAAATACATTTTTCACCAGGTTATAAAATTGGCATGCTCGAGCAAGAACCACAATTAGATAATACAAAAACTGTAATTGAAATTGTTAGGGAAGGTGCCCAGGAGCATATGGATATATTGAACGAATACGAGGCTGTAAATAACAAATTTGCTGATGAAATGACTTCAGAGGAAATGGATAAGCTTATTAATCGCCAGGCAAAATTACAAGATCAAATTGATCAGTTTGATTTATGGAACCTTGATAATCGTCTGGAACAAGCTATGGAAGCGCTGCGTTGCCCCGAGAGCAATACCCCAATACTTAATTTATCGGGTGGTGAACGCAGAAGGGTAGCCTTGTGTAGGTTATTGATTCAGGAGCCAGAAATTTTATTATTGGATGAGCCTACCAACCATTTGGATGCTGAATCTGTAGATTGGTTAGAGCAACATTTAAAAAATTACAAAGGGACAGTAATTGCTGTAACACATGATCGTTATTTTTTAGATAATGTGGCAGGTTGGATATTGGAATTAGATCGTGGTGAAGGTATCCCATGGAAAGGTAATTACTCCGATTGGCTGGAACAGAAGCAAAAAAGATTGGCGCAAGAGGAGAAAACTGAAAGTAAGCGACAAAAAACGCTTTTACGCGAGTTAGACTGGGTAAGACAAGGAGCTAAAGGTCGCCAATCTAAATCAAAGGCGAGGCTAGAAAATTACGAAAAAATGCTTGGAGCAGATTCAAAAGCAACAGAAGAAAAGTTGGAATTATTTATTCCTAATGGCCCAAGATTGGGTAATGAAGTTATCGAATCCTTTGACGTTTCAAAAGCATTTGGTGACAAATTATTATACGAGCATTTAAATTTCAGGCTGCCCCCTGCCGGTATCGTTGGCATTATTGGCCCCAATGGTGCAGGGAAAACTACTTTATTTCGAATGATTATGAAGGAAGAAACACCAGATGGTGGCGAATTTAAAGTAGGCTCTACAGTTAAAATTGGATACGTGGATCAGTCACATACTGATATCGACCCGAATAAAACTGTTTACGAAGTGCTTACAGGCGGAAGTGAAAATATTGTAATTGGAGGTCAAACACTAAATTCTAGGGCTTATGTTTCTAAATTTAACTTCAACGGATCCGACCAAGGAAAAAAATGTGGAATACTTTCTGGTGGCGAACGTAACCGCCTGCATTTAGCATTAACATTAAAAAAAGAAGCCAACGTATTACTATTGGATGAACCTACCAATGATTTGGATGTAAACACGCTAAGGGCATTAGAAGAAGGTTTAGAAAACTATGCTGGTTGCGCTGTAATTATTTCTCACGACCGTTGGTTTTTAGATCGTGTATGCACCCACATACTTGCCTTTGAAGGTAATTCTCAAGTTTATTATTTTGAAGGAGGTTATTCCGAATATGAAGAAAATAAGAAAAAACGACTAGGTAATGTTGAACCTAAAAGGGTAAGATATAAGAAGTTAACAGTTTAATATACTTTATTAAATGGTTTTTTGAATGAAAATTAAAATTATTCAATAAAGAAGACTTGATAAAATTTAAGGATAATTTACAAATACATAAAATTCTTACATTTTAAATAACAGATATAGTAAAAAAAAACTTACTTTTGCATTCCAATTTATTTATAATAAACTTATTATGGCACAACAAATTAAAGACGAACCAATTGTAGACGTTGAACAAGCGTTTTCCAAAACAGAACTTTATATTGAACAAAATAAAACAAGTTTAATAATTATCACTTCGGCTATTTTAGTGCTGGTTGGTGGTTATTTTGCATACAAATATTGGTATGTGGCTGGTGAAGAAGCGAGAGCAAGAACAGAAATGTTCAAAGCCGAAGATTATTTCAGTAAAGATTCTTTAAATAAAGCTATTAATGGGGACGGAGTAGCAATGGGATTTCTTCAAATAGTAGATGAGTTCAGCATTACCCCATCTGGTAATTTAGCCGAATATTATTTAGGTATTTGTTATTTAAAACAAGGACAATTCGAAAACGCTATCCTACATTTACAGGAATTTGATAGTTCGGATCAAATAATAGGGCCGCAGGCTACAGGAGCAATTGGTGATGCTAATTTGGAGCTGGGCCGCACGGATGATGCAATTACTTATTACTTAAAAGCTGCTGAACAAAATACTAATTTTTTTACTACTCCAATATTTTTAAAAAAGGCAGCGATGGCAAACGAGGAAAAAGCAAATTATGCCGATGCTATAAAAATATACCAGCGTATAAAAAATGAATTTTCCGAGTCTACCGAAGGGAAAGAAATAGATAAATATATAAGCAGAGCAAAGTCTTTGGGGAATTTATAAAATTAAATTCCAATTTTTATTTTGTTGGTTTAACAGATTTTATTATTTATTTAAAAATATTGGATTAACAATAAAATAAGCATTTTGTAATTTTTATACTTATCCCAATAAACAATTCTACAATTTTGTAATTGTAATATGGCATCCTCTTTAAAAAATTTATCTGATCATAGTCACACTTCAATTCCTAATAGTGCTGGGAAAAGATTTGGAATTGTTGTATCAGAATGGAATATTGAAATTACGGGTTCACTAAGAGATGCTGCAATAAAAACCCTGCTAGAGAGCGGTGTCCATCAAAATGATATCCTAGTAAAATATGTTCCCGGTAGTTTTGAATTAACCTTCGGTGCACAATTTCTATGTGAAGATAATAGTTTCGATAGTATTATTTGTTTAGGTTGTGTTATTCAAGGTGAAACGCGGCATTTTGATTTTATATGTGATGCTGTAGCAAATGGTATTACCAATGTAAGTTTAAAATACAATAAGCCTGTAATTTTTGGAGTACTCACTACAAACACCCTACAGCAAGCTCAAGATAGATCAGGAGGGAAACACGGTAACAAAGGTATAGAAGCTGCATTTACCGCAATTAAAATGGTGGCATTAAAATAATATTATAAAACTATCTACTCCTTTATTAAAGCTTTCAAAATAATTTCGCCGAAACAGATATATTAATAAAAACAGAGGCTTTCATTTTTTTGCAAAAAATATGCTTATGAAAACGCGCGTGAGGAAGGTACAAACGCGATGCAGGGTTGCAGGTGGGGAGGAATCGTTTGTTCTTGATTTTTTGTTTCTTTTGTATCATGACAAAAGAAAAACACACAGTTTTTGAACCATTTAATTTGCAGATTTTATTTCGAAAACTTCACTTATTAATTAGAAAAATAATTTATTATCCAATATTTTTTTTGATTCTAATAAAACAAAAAAAAAATACTTTATAGCACATCTAAATTCAAGATATTTCATAATTGAATTGAAATATAAAGATCTATATATTAACAATTCGAACTTCTTTTCCACATCTTGTATTTGATATGAATTTTGTATTTATTTTTGTTCCATGAGAAAAATATTGCCAATATTAAAAAACAAGTACTTACTAACAATAATCAGTCTATTAATTTGGGTTGTATTTTTTGATAAAAATGATTTATCAACGCAAGTTAAATTAGGGCAGCAAATAAAACAGTTAGAAAATGAAAAGCAATATTATTCAAATGAAATTTCAGTAATTACTGCCGACACTAAAGAGCTAACAACAAACCCTAAAACATTGGAAAAGTTTGCACGCGAAAAATATTTAATGAAAAGAAATAATGAAGATATTTTCGTAATTGTAGAAGATAAAAATTCTAAAAACAAAAAGTAATATTGCAATGCCCCCACCCATGGTGTAATCCATTCTTAAATTCAGGACTTATATAGGCTTTTGTATATTCAAGGCTCATTGCTTTATAACTTATTACCACTCCTACATAGGCAATAGCCACAATTCTTTTAATATCATTTGAAGGAATAGTATAAATACTGTTTTTATTAAAAAAACCACCCTGCATTGTTGCGTTGTATGCCACAGTTTTTATTTCGCCCTTGCTGAAAGCATGAAATTGAAATTTTTTATTGATGACAGGGCTAACATTTTGAATTGATTTTTTTTTGGATGCCGCATTGAGTCCTAAATTATCAAAATAGGACTGCATTCTTCCCGCTCTTAGTAATATACCTAAAGACAAATCATCATATAGTGTACCAATTCTGGAGGCTGCAAAGCCAATAAATTCAAACTTCTTTTTAACATACAATCCTTTTTCAAATTTTAAATTATAATTAATTACATAGTCGCCGGCAATTTGATATTCCCATCCTAATGGCTGAATATTTTTCAATGCAAAATGTATTGCCTTTTGTTCTTCTTCCCCCTTGGCGTCAGGCCCAATAATTCCCAAATCAAACCTACTTGTAAGTCTTTGTTTTTTTTTCTTTAGCAATAGATACTAAAAAATGAGAAACAAAAAACACAGACGCATAAGGCCGTTCACCAAAATAAATGCTATCGTGGCGGATACTTCTTGGTGTAAATCCATCTTGTTCCAAATTAATACCGTAATAATTTATGCTGTTTTTATTTAGCGGAATAAGTAATTTCGACAAGGGCGATTTTTTTATAAATGGAAAAATAAATTCTAAATATATCCCTTGCGTATAATAACGATCGGTGGCAGAAAAAAAATCATTGTCATAATTTACCCTAAAATAACTTTCTGGTTTGGATATTTTAATTTCAGAAGTAGTGCTATCTGATTGTGCTACAGCAGATGAAAATAGCAGTTGAAAAAATATTAATATTCTTAATGATTTTACTTTCATAATTTTCAAATATTTTTTATACTTAGTAGTTTATCATAAAAATAACATTTGGGAAAGTTAAAATATATTAATTAAATAAAAAAAATTATTTCTGTTCCCCACCACTATTATCGCGAAAGTTTTCATTTAGAATAAAATAAAAAGGGAAGGACATTTTCACCCTTATTAATTGATTGTCGTTTCTCCCGGGATACCACTTTATCATCCGTAACAAACGAATTGCTTCTTGATCACACCCGCCGCCAATAGTTTTTTTAAACCCAATATTTGTTACCAAACCACTAGGTTCTACAATAAAACTTAAAACTACCACACCTTGTATATTTGACAACTTTGCTTGTTGAGGATATTCTAAATTTTCTTTTATAAATTCGCGTAAAGCATAATCCCCCTTTTGATACATAGGCAATTGTGCCGGTTTATCATAAATCTTCCCCGAACTATCAATTTTAAAATCAGGTAAATAATTAAATTTAAGAAACCCCCTTTCACGGCATATTTTAGCATATTTACCTGGTACGAAATTAAATGTTACAGACCAGTTAGTAGTTACAAATTCTCTTTCCTTTATAGCAGGCACCCACAATAATAATTTGAATATTCGCAATGCTTCTTTATCTAATTCAGGAGAAACCGATTTCAAAATTTGTACATTTTTAACAGAACTGTCTTTCATTAAATCAAAATGTATGGTTATATTTTGATTTATTTTACCGTTTAATAAATTTTCAGGATAAACTAATTCCTGTTCAAATAACCTTTTTAACTCTTCAATGCCACCAACATTAGTAGGCACTACATCTACGTTTAAGGTATTTTGAGCATAGGTGCCGATAGCTTTTAATAATACAAATAAAAAAAATATTTTTTTCATCACTAATTAAACTAGGTATTACAATATAAGATACGATCATTATCGTTACAATCTTTTAGTAAGCGGGTGTTTTTAAACCCTTTACTTTCAAACATTTGCTCTGTTTCTAAACCATGATACTGATTTATTTCAAGGTATAATTCCCCATTAGTCTTTAAGTATTTTAATGCAAATTCTGCAATCATTTTATTAAACAACATTGGGTCAATATCATTAACAAACAATGCCAAATGTGGTTCATAATCCAATACATTTTTATTCATTTTGCTTTTTTCTGGAATACAAATATAGGGCGGATTGCTAACAATAATATCAAATTTAAAATCAGGAATTGGAAGCGAATCTCTCAGAAAAAAAGAAGGAAGTGGGGAAAGAATATCAAAGTGTAAAAAATTAATAATAACATTATGAAGAATTGCATTTTGTTTTGCTATTTCCAAAGCTTTTAATGAAATATCCAAAGCATATAGATTAGCTGTTGGAATATTCTTTTTCAGTACAATAGGGATACATCCAGTGCCAGTGCCTATATCTAATATTGAAAAATCCGATCCATTTTTATTTTCACTATGCTTATTTTTTTCTTTTAATTCTTTTATAATTAAATTCACCAACTCTTCAGTTTCAGGTCTCGGTATCAATACATTTTCATTAACAATAAATTTCAAACCATAAAAATCTGCTTTACCTAAAATGTATTGTATGGGTTTAAATTCCTTTAAGCTTTTTATGGCAAATTTAAATTTCAGCAATTCTGATTCATTAATTGAGGTACTTTTGTTTAATACAATATGGGCACGATTTAAATATAAAAATTCTTCAAAACAATATGCTATAAGAGTTTCTATCTCATTACTTTCATAATCATTTTTTAATTCATCCCGAAAAAACAGGACCAAATCAGCTATTTTGTTGGAAGAAATTGGCATATCCTATAAAAGTAAAAATAATTATCTAATAATTAACGAAAGTATTAACTTTGAATTCGAAAATGAACAATCAAGAAACATATATGTTAAATTGCCTTCAACTTGCTATAAAAGGTTTGGGGAATGTTGCACCCAATCCCATGGTAGGTTGTGTGATAGTTTATGAAGATAAAATTATTGGTGAAGGTTATCATCAGCAATATGGAAAGGCACATGCTGAGGTAAATGCTATTAATTCAGTAGAGAACAAAAAATTACTTTTGGAATCCACCTTGTATGTTAATCTAGAGCCTTGCGCTCATTTTGGAAAAACACCTCCTTGTGCTGATTTTATTATTGAAAATAAAATCCCCAATGTAGTAATTGGAAGTATTGATTTTAATTCGGAAGTAAATGGGAAAGGAATCGAAAAACTTATTAATGCTGGAATAAATGTAAAAGTGGGTATTTTAAAGGATGAATGTGAAAAAATAAACAAACGTTTTTTTACATTTCATAAGCAAAAACGTCCATTTATTATTCTTAAATGGGCACAATCATGCGATGGCTTTATTGATTTTAAAAGAGAAGAAGGAAATCCTGGAAAAGCATTACAAATTAGTAACCAAGAATCTCGTATGCTGCTTCACAAATGGCGCAGTGAAGAACAAGCCATAATTGTTGGCACCAATACCGCCCTACTGGATAATCCTCAATTAACAGTTAGGGATTATAAGGGTGAAAACCCGCTTCGTATTACTATTGACAAGTGGTTACGCATCCCTATACAGTTTCATTTTTTTGATAAAAGTACTGCAACTCTTATATTTACAGCCATTGAAAAACCATCAGAAATTAATTTAGAGTATGTAAAAATTGATTTTGAGCAGCCCATTATTTCGCAAATTTTAAATGAATTATACAAAAGAAACATACATTCATTAATTGTAGAAGGTGGTGAGCAATTGCTCAACAGCTTTATTGATATTGCCGCATGGGATGAGGCCCGAGTATTTATATCGGATAAAAATATAGAAAAAGGAATAAAAGCACCCGAATTAAATTCAATTCCATTAACAAAAGAAAATATCAAAGGAGATAAATTACTTACCTTTTTGAGATAAAAAAATAAAACCATGTTGAAACTAGGTATTTTAAGAGAAGAAAAAAATCCACACGACAAACGAGTTGCTTTTACTCCCGAACAATGCACATATGTTAACAACAATTTTGGAAGTTTAGAAGTTATTGTTCAACCCAGTGAATGGAGAAGTTATACCAATGAAGAGTACCTTTCGGAAGGAGTAAAAATGCAAGAAGATATTAGTGATTGTGATATTTTATTAGGCATCAAAGAAGTACCAAAAAATGTTTTGATTAATAATAAAATCTATTTATTTTTTTCACATACCATTAAAAAACAACCGCATAATAAAGAATTATTACAAGCTATATTGAAAAAAAATATTCAATTGATAGATTATGAATGTTTGACAGATTCTAATTTAAACCGTGTTATTGGTTTTGGATATTTTGCCGGTATCGTAGGTGCATACAATGCTTTGTTAGCTTATGGTAATA
This sequence comes from Chitinophaga pinensis, assembly GCA_945865315.1. GTDB lineage: Bacteria > Bacteroidota > Bacteroidia > 2-12-FULL-35-15 > 2-12-FULL-35-15 > 2-12-FULL-35-15. Next base: position 29,820 of record CAMBDK010000016.1, read on the forward strand.
AATACAAACTATTTGATTTAAAGCCCGCACATTTATGTTATGATAAAAATGAATTAAAAGAAGAATTGAGGAAAGTAAAATTAACTAATGTTAAAATTATAGTAACAGGTAATGGACGCGTTGCCAATGGAGCCGTTGAATTGTTAGGCATTCTTAATATTAGAAGAATTACCTCCTACGAATTTACGCATTACTCTTTTCGTGAACCTACTTATGTGCAATTGCATTCCCCAAACTACAATGAAGCCAAAGATGGAACACCATGGAATACGGATGATTTTTACAAACATCCCGAAAAGTTTCGCTCTACTTTTGGGAAATATACAAAAGATTGTGATTTACTTATTCATTGTTCCTTCTGGGATCCACGTGCTCCAATATTATTTACTAAAAAAGCCATGCATTCACCCGATTTTCGTATCAGTGTTATTGCTGATGTAACATGTGATATAAATGGTTCCATCCCTTCCACAATCAGATCAAGCACTATAGAAGATAAATTTTATGGCTATAATCCAATAACAGAATCTATAGACGACCCATTAAGTAAAGATACAATTACAGTAATGGCCGTGGATAATTTACCATGTGAATTACCTCGCAATGCTTCAGAAAATTTTGGTAAGGAGCTTATTGACAAAGTATTGCCTTCATTATTAATTAAAGATGATGAAGGATTAATTGACCGCGGGAGTATTACAAAAAATGGAATGTTGATGCCTCGTTTTCAGTATCTCCATGATTACGCAGAATTTTAATAGCAGCATAATTTTATAAATTGCTAATAAAATCCTTACAATACCACATTAATAATTGATTTTTATAATGCTATATTGATTCTCCTACTAAATAATATCTCGCGGATCCTTATTTGTATCTGATAATCTTTTTTTAATTTTCTTTCTCATTCTTAAATTCATTGTCTCAACAAACAATGAAAAGGCAATGGCAGTATATATAAAGGCCTTATTTACATGTTGGTGAAAGGAATCCATGATTAGTACTGCACCTATCATTATTAAAAATGATAATGCCAATATCTTTATAGTTGGATTTTTATTAATGAAATCGCTTACTACAGAAGAAAAAATAATCATGATAACCATCGCAATTATTACAGCAATTATCATAATTAATAAATTACTTACAAGACCTACTGCAGTAAGTATGGAATCGAATGAAAATACAATATCAATCATCACTATTTGAGCTACAATAGCTTTAAAACTAATATTTTTTATATTAATTTCATCTTCATCGTAACCTTGAATTTTATTATGTAATTCAATAGTAGTTTTGTAAAGTAAAAACACCCCTCCCGAAAACAAAATAAGATCCCGTCCGGTAACCTTAAAATCGCTAATAGAAAATAATTCTTCTTTTAAACCCACAATCCATGAGATGCTAAATAATAATGCAATGCGCATTATTAAAGCAAGGACTAAACCTATTGACCGGGCTTTATTTTGCTTGTTTTTAGGTAATTTATCCGCTATTATTGAAATGAAAATAATATTATCAATTCCAAGCACTATCTCCAAAATAGTTAGGGTTAATAAGCTTATTAATGAGGCTATCGAAAACAATTCGAAAAAATCCTGAGTTAAGTGCATATATATATTTTTTTGCAAAAATACATACATTTTATGCATCCTCATAATAAACTTAATTTTTAATTATTACCAAACCTTTGTGAAATTGATAAGTGCCCATTTAATATTATTTGTTAACAATTAGCAATAAAAAAATGAAATGAAAAATCAAAAATCACTAACAATGTGCTTGGTTACTATCAAATGTTTTTTCTGAAATTTTAATATTAAATACATTTTTTTTATTATAAAATATTTTAATTTTTTTTTTATCTTTGTAAATACTATTTAATATATTATACCTAAAATGATAATAATGAAAAAATCCTTGCTGTGCATAATTCTAGTTTTTGTTTTTTTTAGTAACACTTCAATAGATGCTCAGAATAGCAGTGGAGGAAAGGTAGACCCCTTTGATGCGGAACAAAAATTAAATCAAGGTAATTTTGAAGGAGCCTTAGAGGACTACCTTAATTTACTTTACAGCGATCCTAAAAATGATAATTATAATTACGCCATAGCCATTTGTTATTTAAATTCAAATATTAATAAAGCTAAAGCAATACCGTATTTAGAGATTATTACCCGCAAAACTAAATTCGATCCTAATGCCTTGTATTTATTAGCTAGAGCATATCATTATTCTTACCGATTTGATGATGCTATAAAAAGCTTCACTACTTTTAAACAAAACGCACGAGGGAATGTGGATAATTTAAATGATGTAGATCGCCAAATACAATATTGTATTAATGCAAAAGAATTATTAAAATTCCCTATAAATGTAACCTTCGAAAATTTAGGTGCTAATGTAAATACGCCCTATGCCGATTATTATCCATTTGTTCCTAATGATGAGTCCTTTATAATTTTAAACTCTCGCAAGCCAGAAGAAGGGTCAGAAAAGGTGAGGGAAGATGGAAGCTATTCGGCTTCGGTTTACATTTCAAAAGAAAATAACGGTAATTTTTCAAAAGCGAAAAGATTTGAATCACCGATTATTAAAAAGGATGGAGAGCAGGAAGTAATAGGATTGTCAGGTTCTGGCGATGTTATGCTTTTTTATTATACTAATTTTAAAGGAGTAGGAGATATTTATATTTCTCCTAACGAAAAAGGCAAGGCTTCAAAAATTCCGGAAAAATTGAGTGATAATATAAATTCATCCGCTGAAGAAATTGCAGCCTGTTTAAATCATGATGGAAGCATACTTTACTTTGCAAGTAATAGAAGTGGAGGGTTTGGCGGTACCGATTTATACATGAGTATTTTATTACCTAACGGTACTTGGGGGCCCGCACAAAATTTAGGACCAGCAATCAACACCGTATTTAACGAAGATTTCCCTAATATTACTTCGGATGGCAAAACTTTGTATTTCAGCTCAAATGGGCACACATCCATGGGGGGCTATGATATTTTTAAGGCGGAAAAGGATCCTGTTACCAAAAATTTTGAAAACCCTAAAAATATTGGATACCCAATAAATACACCACAAGATGATTATAATTTCAGGATGGCTGGTAATGGACGTTTTGGTTATATGGCTTCTTTGAGAGAGGGAGGATTGGGGGATTTAGATATTTATCGTGTTACAATTAATGAAGTGGAAGCTCAATATTCTGCAGTAATAGGTTCCATTTTATCTGCTGATACAACAAAAAAAATACAATATTCCGATGTTTTCATCACTGTAAATGATGCTACCACGCATGAAATTATAGGTACTTATCTGCCAAATCCAAATTCGGGACGATACATTATTATTTTAAGTCCTGGTTTATTTGAAGTTACAATAGAAGCAAATGGTTTTAAAACAATAGCCGAAAAAATAAATATACTAGGCAAGAGCTCCTATAAATTTGAAATTCAAAAAGATATAAAGTTATATCCCGATGGTTATCCTACCAAATAAATCATCCTTAAAGCCTTTGCTATTCAATAAAAAAAGCAGTATTGCTTTTTAAAAAAGGACCTTAATTTATTTATTTTTTTTTGCTATTAAGCCTTTGTTGAAATTTAGCCCTTTTTTGGGGAGATTACTATAATATATGTTTTTTTCATTTTTTTTTGGTTATTTCCATTAAAATTCCGTTATTTGCAGTCCGAAAATATTAACTAGAAAATTTTAAATAAAAAATACAATGTCAAGAGTTTGCGAAATAACAGGAAAAAAAGCTATTGTGGGCAACAAAGTTTCTCATTCTAATGCTAAAACAAAAAGGAAATTTAACGTGAATCTTCAAGTTAAAAAATTCTTTTTACCTGAAGAAAATAAATGGGTTACTTTGCGTTTATCCACTTCAGCATTGCGCACAATTACAAAAAATGGTATCACTGCAGTAATTAAAGAAGCTAAGGAGCAAGGTTTTTTAAAAAAATAATCAATTAATTATTAAAGTGTTTTTCACCTTAATACTTATATTTCATTCATAACACAATTAACAATGGCAAAAAAAGGTAATAGAATTCAAGTAATTATGGAGTGTACCGAGCATAAAACCAGCGGAAAACCTGGGACATCCCGTTATATCACCACAAAAAATAAAAAGAATACCACTGAGAGATTAGAGTTGAAGAAATACAATGCTATCTTGAAAAAAGTAACTGTTCACAAAGAAATAAAATAATATAGTTGGATGTTATCGTAAGAAATATATAATAATATTTTTTACTGTTATCATTAATAAACTTTAAATACTTATAAAACAATGGCAAAAAAAGTAGTTGCAACACTTAAATCTGGTAAAGGAAATAACTTTACCAAAGTGATAAAAATGGTTAAATCATCTAAAACAGGTGCTTATTCTTTTAAGCAAGAAATCGTTCATAACGATCATATAAAAGATTTTTTAGCTTCTAAGTAATAATATTTAGAATGTTTTTACATTATTCTTAAAAGCTTCCTCCAATAAATGAGGAGGCTTTTATTATTTTATATCTTTCTCTTTTAAAAAATTGGAAATAATAGGTATTTAAAAATTATGGGGATTTTTAGTTTTTTTAGTAAAGAGAAAAAGGAAAATTTAAATAAGGGGCTATTTGTTACAAAACAAAGCTTTTTTAGTAAGCTGGCAAATGCAATTTTAGGTAAAGCCGTAGTTGATGATGAAGTACTTGATAAATTAGAGGAAATGCTTTTAACTTCTGATGTGGGTGTTGATACTTCTATGCGAATTATTGAACGTATTAAAAAACGTGTTGCTCAGCAGCGTAAAGTAGAAACATCAAAACTTAACGAAATTTTACGTGAAGAGATAGCTGAAATGCTTTTTTCAAATGGGATGGAGGGAAAAGATGATTTTGAATTACCATTAAATAAAAAGCCCTATGTAATTATGGTGGTTGGTGTAAATGGGGTTGGTAAAACTACTACTATTGGAAAACTAGCTTTTCAATTTAAAAAAGCGGGGAAAATTGTTGTTATTGGTGCTGCAGATACTTTCCGTGCAGCTGCCGTAGATCAAATAAAAATATGGGCCGAAAGGTCGGGGAGCATACTTGTTTCGCAGGGGATGAATGCCGATCCTGCCTCGGTAGCTTTCGACACACTTACTTCGGCTGTTGCAAAAAATGCTGATGTTGTTATTATTGATACTGCTGGAAGGCTGCATAACAAGGTGAATCTAATGAATGAACTTTCCAAAATTAAAAATGTGATGCGGAAAATTATACCCGATGCACCACATGAAATATTATTAGTTTTAGATGCCTCTACTGGTCAAAATGCAATTGAACAATGTAAACAATTTACAGTAGCTACTGATGTAAATGCATTGGCATTAACCAAACTCGACGGCACGGCTAAAGGTGGCGTAGTAATTGGCGTTTCTGATAGTTTTAAAATCCCTGTTAAATATATTGGGGTGGGCGAGAAAATGGAAGATTTACAAGTGTTTAATAAAATTGAATTTGTAGATTCTTTGTTTAAAAATTAATTTTTTTATTAGGAGGGTAGTTCCTCACATTAAATATTTCCCCTATTGAGATAGCTTCCCAAGCTATTAAAGCAAACCTTAGCTGAAAACAATAAAAAACATTATATCTTCTTTGCTCGTAATCTTTTAAATTTAAATAATTTTATTCCTCGTTTTTTATTTGACGATTTATTACCCTTGGTGGCTGCTACGCTATTAGGATTAACACCTTGCTTATTCGCTAATATTGTTTTTTTGGATTTATTTCTTAGTGTTAGAAATGTATATCCTTCATATTGTATTTTTGGCGGCGTATACCTTGGTTTAGAAGCTCTGCAAGCTGGATTTTTAAATAATGAAATACCCAAATTGAAATAGATATTACCTCCATAAGTATTTTGTTTTTTTATCAATGGCAGTATATTATCCATTCCTAATACAAATGTTCTAAACCTAAAAGCACATCCTAATTGAGGATATATATACCGATGGAAGGTTAAAGGAATAGATAATTCAATATTTCTATGTTCGAAACGTGGCGCTATTGATATTAAGTTAGGCCGCTGCACCCCTATAATCCTTGGCCCTACTAGTCCCTGAATTATTGTAGCATTAATATAAAAATGATGTTTCAAATTCCAATCAGCTTGAAAACTTAATGCTGTTGGGAGACAAGCTAAAATAGGTTTATTTAAAATTTGGGTAACCTTTAAATCGGGATCGGCCCGCAACAATGAATCTATATTGGTATGTTGCAGGTCAGTAATAACTGTGTTACCAGTATAAACTTCATTAAATGTATTTTTTGTAAAGCGTATCGCACCAAAGTCTAATAGGGATACGCCAACTTTATATTTATAATCAATTTGGCGGCAAGCCGATTTTTGAGAATTGGAAAAATACGAATCTACAAAATCTAGTGTTTTTTTATATGTAATGCCAAAATCTATACCTATTCCTTTTCCTGCATTCCAGGCGGGTATATTATACTTTGCACTTGCTCTGGCATCCATTTTTATAATAGACTGATTAGCCTGCGCACTTATATTATTCAAATGACCATTAGCAATATTTATTCCTGTAAGATACTTAGCATTTCCTCCTACGGCAATTAAATTTTTACCATGTTTAAAATACATTTTACCGAAATTAATACCATATTCCACCCATGACATTTGTTTTATCCTGGTATTTTTTATGTTCAATTCAAAGTTCCTGGTAGCACTATCTATTTTTAATACTTCTTTTTCAAGTAAAATATCAATTAATTCCTTGGATATGTTACTCACATTTACTTCCACCCTTCCTCTAATAAAAAAGCCATAACCTATTTCTTTATTGCTAACAATTAAAGCAGGACCATTAATTTCAACTTTTGTATATACAAAATTCTTTAATTTTATATTACTCAATACAGGGTTAGGCAAGTCCCCCCTTATTGCATCCCAGGCATTAAATTTTGGCACATAACCCACATTGTTCATCACGTAAATATTTGCGCCTACAAGGTTAAATTGGGCTAATGTTCTGGAATCTACGGAGGATGCAGGATTAAGGAAAACACTATTGATACTAGAGAAATTACTATTGGCAATACCTAATTTCTCTTGTGAAGAAAGAGTGAAAAGACTGAGAAAAAAAATAAAAAGTGTAAAAATTAATCTCATAAAAAAAAATTATTCCAAAATCAAAGGTATGTTTTTTAATTCGAAAAAAAATTAAAATTGTAATTTTTGTTGTTTTTTAAAATAGGATAATACAAATATTTATTCTTTCACCCACTAAATGAAGTTTTCGAAATAAATCCGCAAATTAAATGGTTCAAAAACCTTGTATTTTTCTTTTGTATTGATACCCCCTTGGGTGGTTCGACAAACGCTCACCAAAGGTTCACTCAGAGCAGGCTCCAGAAACAAAAAATCAAGAACAAATGATTCCTCTCCACCTGCAACCCTGCATCAAGTTTGTTCATTCCTCATGCACATTTTTATAAGGATATTTTTTGCTAAAAAATGAGATCATCTGTTTTTACTAATATATCTGATTTGTCGAAATTAATTTGAAAGCTTTACTAAGTTCTAGTTTCTGATAATTTTATGTACTTCAGAGAGCATCGTTTTGTTGCTTATTTTTTAAAAAAATTGAAAAAAGTTTACCTTGAAAAAGTATTGCTGAGGATTTAATTCAATTCGATAAAATTAAGCCATGAGGCATAGCCTTTAAAGGAAGTGGCAAATTATTAACTTTCGATTTTTTTTTATATAAATTGCTAAATTACTAAACAAAAAATAGCCTTTTGCAGTTATAAACGCATATCTAATAGAAAAAAATAAAACCTCAGAAATGATATATCTGAGGTTTTATGATAAAAAAGTATGAAGATAAAAAATGGTTACGAATTAAAATATTATTTCTAATATGGCAAAACTATTTGCTGAGGGGTACCAGTAGAATCGATCCAATTAAATTTATAGCCATAAGGGCATTGACCAAAAGTAACCGGATTTCCTAATATATCCACACCATAGGTGATGGTATAGCTAAAGGCGGAGGCATAATGAATTAATACACCTGTATGAGGTCTATAAAGGCATAGCGTCCCTGCTAAGTAATAAGCAACGGATGTTGGTAAATCAACTGTAAAAGGCTGCCCTAATCTATTGGTACCCCATACAGCTGCGTGCACATAAGATCCGAAAGTAGTATCGCCAGCAATAGTATTTGTTATTAAGCCAAGAACATTTGTAAATGTTCTAGTTTTTGCAACCAACCAGGTACGGCTAGTGCCATCGTCAAAAGTAATTTGCATGTCGGCTCTAATCTGATGTAAAATGGTAGCACCTGCCAATAGTTGGATTACTCCTCCTCCATTCACATTTTTTATAGCATGGTAACCATTAAAAGTTAAGGATTTATTATTTGATAAGCGGGTAACTTTATAATTAACAAATGTTAGTTGTGCTTTTGACCCTGCAGTAGTCCAGGTAGTTAAAGTTGTTCCATTATATGGTAACTGAATGATGATAGAACCAGAACGGGAAGTTAAACTTAAACAATCATTACCAGTATAAGTTAAAGTAATTTTACCTTGTGCTGCAAAAGTAGTATCTACCGTTGTATTGCAAAGTGCTTGAATGTCTCTTGTTTTCGAGCAATATTCTAATGCGTTAATAGCATCGTCCATTGCTTTATTGGTTTCATCATCAAAGCTTGTTTGGTCATTCACCTTTTGAGTCTGCTGAGATTGACTTCCATTGGGTACTACTGACACTACTGGTGTTGGAGCAGGGGCTTCCTCATCTTTTTTCTTACAGCCAGAAATTACTAAACCTGAAATGGTTACTGCTAAAATGATGTTTAAAATTGATTTTTGTGTTTTCATGTTTTTTGTTTTTTTTAAAAATTTCACGACAATATTAATAAATTAAAAAATTAAACGCAAATTTATTTGGAATTTCTATTTTATGATACAGAAGCATAAAAAAAAGCTATTCAATATATTAATTATCAATTAATTAGAGGCAAGTAATAAAAAATAATTTGCTTTTAAAACTAATTTTTATCTAAAGTTTAATCTTTTGTTCCTCTCAAAAGTTGCATTTATTAGTTGAATCCAAG
>CAMBDK010000017.1 GCA_945865315.1 Chitinophaga pinensis
CAATGTAGTTTAAATAGATAAAATCTAATATTATAACAATTTCACTTATTAGTGTGGCCCTTTTACACACATATACTTGGGGCACGAAGGCCCGTTTTGAGTCTACTGTTAAACTTTCTCCCAAAGCCCTCCCCTACCCCTTTGCTTATTGTTTTCGGCAATACATTCACTAATCCTTGTTTTATATTCGTTGAGACATTATACTTGTGGCAAAAAATATTTAGTGAACCTTGCTGCTACAGAATGATTAGCTAAATAATTTTAGCCGCCTTGGTACAACAAACTTAATTAAAAATATGCAATACGTTGCCATCAAATACGGTACGGTACACTTTTAATGGGAATACTGCCGGCCCCTGCGTTATAGAGCCATCATACATCGAAAATGTAGAATGACAGCAAGTGTCAGTAGCTAAAATATTACTAGCATCTACAACTACAGTGGCGCAAGGATCACTTGATTGATAGGTACAATTGCGGTCGTAAGCCATAAATTCGGTATTTGATTTTCTGTAAATCAATATCCCTCTTACACCGCCTGTATAATATAACCATCCGCCAATGCCATTTAAATTTATAAAGCTTGGATTATTTGTATACAAATAAATATCTACCGAAACATTAGGAACTCCCTGATCGCTATCCTTTTTGCATCCTATTAACCATAATATAAGCAAGCAGCTAATTAAAAACAAGTAATTTTTCATTTGAGGGCTTATATATTAATTTGAAGGAGTATATTTAATTTAATAGAATCAATTTTTACATTACGATAGATTATAAATTTTTTAAAAATTAAATTTCAAAAACATTATTTGTCAAATTAAGTGGCATTTTTTAAAGGAATAACATTCAGAAAATAAAAGATATTAGGATATTGATTAATTAAATTTTTCACTAAGAGTAGAATAAAGCATCAATTATACAGATGAAAAAAATTATTTTGTATAAATTATTACAAAGTATTTATATTTGAAAATAATAAAAAGGCATTAACAGCAATAAAATATTAAAACAAATATAAGAACAACTATTATAAAATTGATTATGCAAAAAAAAATAAAAATAATAATTTTATTACTTATCTGTTTCTTTCCCTTTTTAATAGCTGCTCAGGAAGCGAAGCCAGAACAAGATAAAGCACCAGCCTCCTCTCGCATGCAACGAAAGAAAGCAAAACAAAAATGGAAAGAGAATCGTATTAATGAAAAGGCTCAGGCAAAAGGGTTAAAAGATTATCATAAAAAGTTACAGACAAAAAAAACAAACAAAAGGATGCGCAAACAAAAGCGCAAATCGGAAAAGTTGAGAACAAACAAAAAAGAGTTTTTTATTATAAGGTGGTTAAAATATGGCCGCCATTAAAATTATAATTCATTTAATCATTGAGTTTCAGAACAGCCATAAATGCGCTTTGAGGAATTTCAACACTACCTACAGACCGCATGCGTTTTTTGCCTTCTTTTTGTTTTTCTAGAAGCTTGCGTTTACGTGAAATATCCCCACCATAACATTTGGCAGTAACGTCTTTACGCATTGCTTTTATTGTTTCTCGTGCTATAACTTTAGCCCCTATTGCTGCTTGGATAGGGATTTCAAATTGCTGACGAGGGATTAATTCTTTTAGTTTCTCACACATTTTCTTACCAAATTCATAAGCATTATCACGATGTATAAGTGAAGAAAGTGCATCTACAGGTTCGGCATTAAGTAAAATATCCAATTTCACTAGATAGCTTTGACGGTAATCTAATGGCTGATAGTCAAAAGAAGCATAGCCTTTGGAAATTGTTTTCAGGCGATCGTAAAAGTCAAAAACAATTTCACCCAATGGCATATCAAACATTAATTCAACACGATCGGTAGTTAAATATACTTGATTTGTTAAAATACCTCTTTTGCCAATACACAATGTCATGATGTTACCAACAAATTCGGACTTAGTAATTATCTGAGCTTTTATATAAGGCTCCTCTACCCTATCTAGCCTGCTCGGATCGGGCAAATCCGAAGGATTATTTACTACCAATAATTCTTCTTTTGAAGTATATGCATGGTACGATACATTGGGAACAGTAGTAATAACAGTCATATTAAACTCACGATCTAATCGTTCCTGTATTATTTCCATGTGCAACATGCCTAGGAATCCACATCGGAAACCAAAACCTAAAGCGGCCGATGATTCTGGCTCCCATGTTAATGATGCATCATTTAATTGGAGCTTTTCCATAGAATACCGCAACTCTTCAAAATCTTCTGTATCAACAGGGTAAATACCGGCAAACACCATTGGTTTTACATCTTCAAAACCTTTAATAGCAGCCAAAGAGGGTCTATGGAAACTGGTTATTGTATCACCAACTTTTACTTCACGGGCATCTTTTATTCCAGAAATAATATAACCTACATCGCCTGTTTTAATTTCGTTACGAGGTTCTTGTTTTAATCTTAAAACTCCAATTTCATCAGCATTATACTCTTTGTTGGTAGCCACAAATTTAACTTTTTCACCTTTTTTTATGGATCCATTTTGTATTTTAAAATAAGCAATAATTCCCCTGAAAGAATTATAAACAGAATCAAAAATCAATGCCTGTAGTGGTTTATCAGGATCCCCCTTAGGAGCAGGAACACGATCAATAATGGCACTTAAAATATCATAAACCCCCATACCAGTTTTGCCTGAAGCCGATATAATCTCCTCTCGTTCGCAGCCTAATAGTTCTACAATTTGATCTTTAACAGCTTCTGGTTCGGCACTCGGTAAATCAATTTTATTTAATACAGGAATTATTTCCAAATTATTACCTAATGCCAGGTAAAGGTTAGAAATAGTTTGTGCTTGAATCCCTTGTGCGGCATCTACAATTAATAAGGCTCCTTCACAAGCAGCTATAGAACGGGACACTTCATAAGAAAAATCTACATGGCCAGGAGTATCAATTAAATTTAAAACATATTTTTTTCCCTGGTATTCATAATCCATTTGTATGGCATGACTTTTAATTGTAATGCCTCGCTCCTTTTCCAGCTCCATATCATCCAATACTTGCGCCTGCATATCCCGCTTATTTATTGTATTGGTATATTCCAACAATCGGTCGGCAAGCGTACTTTTCCCGTGATCAATGTGGGCAATTATGCAAAAATTTCTGATATTATTCATTCTCTGTCTTTAAATGGATTCCCTATTAAAAAAGGATTGCAAATTTACTAATAATAAACGAATTAACGAATTATACCAATTCTCTAAAAACAGATGATTTCATTATTTTTAAAAAACATCCTAATGAAAACGCGCGTGAGGAAGGTACAAAAGCGATGCAGGGTTGCAGGTGGGGAAGAATCGTTTGTTCTTGATTTTTTGTTTCTTTTGTATAAAGACAAAAGAAAAACACACAGTTTTTAAACAATTTAATTTGCAGTTTTATATCGAAAACTTCACTTAGTAAAGCTTTCAAAATAATTTCGACAAAACACATATATAAATAAAAACAGATGGTTTCATTATTTTAAAAAAACATATTAATGAAAACGCGCGTGAGGAAGGTGCAAAAGCGATGCAGGGTTGCAGGTGGGGAGGAATCGTTTGTTCTTGGTTTTTTGTTTCTGAAGCCTGCCCTGAGCTTGTCGAAGGGTATCAAGACAAAAGAAAAAAACACAGTTTTTAAACAATTTAATTTGCAGTGTTATATCGAAAACTTCACTTAGGCATTGTTAAAAAAAAACTAATACATTATTGTTCTTTATGAAACAACATAAAACAGACATAAAAAAATCACAACAAAAAACTCTCTATAGCCAATCTGTAAGATTCCAGACCAAAGCCACAAATAGAACCCTTACATTTTGGCGCTATTAAGGAGGTGTGACGAAAATCTTCTCTCGCGTAAATGTTTGAAATATGAACCTCAATAACAGGTGTGGTAATGGCTGCAATTGCATCCAGCAATGAAACGGAAGTGTGAGTATATCCTCCTGCATTAATAATTATCCCTTCATAGCTAAAACCACATTCATGAAGTTTATTAATTAGTTCTCCTTCTATGTTACTCTGAAAATAGCTTAATTCAACAACTTCGAATTTGCTTTGTAATGATTTAAAATACGAATCAAAAGTCTGATTACCATAAACAGAAGTTTCACGCGTACCAAGTAAATTAAGGTTAGGGCCATTAATTATTAATATTTTCATAGCAACTAGTATTTCTATTCGAACAGAATTAAATTAAATAAAAAGATACAAAACCTTATATTTAAAAGGTTACGAGATATCTCCATTTTTTCTTAAAGGCGGCTCAATATATTTTTAATTAAAAAGTTTGTACTTTTGTATGTGTAAAGATAAACCAAAATTTGAATTTCTAATTTTACAAACAAAATAATGAATTGGGAAATTTACAAAGGCGGTTTTAAGTCATTTCTGATACTGGAAAAGTCCTTATCAAAAAACTCAATTGAAGCCTATTTAAGAGATGTAAATAAGCTAATACAATTTCTTGAAAATAAACAATACACCCTACATCCTAAAGACTTACAATTAAAACATTTACAAGAATTTATAAAATGGATTAATGATTTAGGGATGAGCGCCAGTTCACAAGCCAGAGTAATTAGCGGTATAAAAGGATTTTACAAATACTTATTATTGGAAAATGTACTAGACAGCGATCCAACATTATTGCTAGAATCGCCCAAGTTAGGCCGTAAGTTGCCTGATATATTAAGTATTGAAGATATAAATAAAATAATTAATATAATTGATTTAAGCAAACCCGAAAGCCAACGTAATAAAGCAATGCTTGAAACGCTTTACAGTTGTGGATTGAGAGTTAGCGAATTGATAGAATTAAAAATTTCAAATTTATATTTAAAAGATGGATTTATAAAAGTAATTGGGAAAGGCAATAAGGAAAGGCTAGTGCCTATTGGAAATGCTGCTGTAAAAGAAATTTTAATTTATAAAAACGAGCTGCGTTGTCGTAATATTATAAAAAATGATCATCAAGATTATTTATTTTTAAATAGTCGAGGATCCAAATTATCGCGGGTAATGATATTTATTATATTAAAAAACTTAGTTCGTAAAACTGGATTAAAAAAGAAAATTAGTCCACACTCGTTCCGCCATTCATTTGCAACTCACTTAATTGAGGGGGGGGCTGATTTACGTGCCGTTCAAGAAATGCTTGGACATGAGTCTATCACTACAACTGAAATATACACCCACCTGGATAGGGATTATTTACGACAAACAATTATTCAATACCACCCTAGATCAAAATAAGTTAAGCTTTCAAAATAATTTCGACAAAACAGATACATTAATAAAAACAAATGATTCCATTTTTTTTGCAAAAAACATCCTTATGAAAACGCGATTGAGGAATGAACAAAAGCGATGCAATGTTGCAGGTGTGGAGGAGTCGTTTTTTCTTGATTTTTTGTTTCTTTTGTAGCAAGACAAAAGAAAAACAGACGGTTTTTGAACCATTTAATTTGCGGCATTTATTTCGAAAACTTCACTAAGTTACTAATTATTGATTCAAAAAATATATCTATGAACTTATTAAAATGGAATAAAGAAATGGAGGGGATTATTATTTTTATTATTTTAGTAATTAAAAATATTATCAATTAATTTTCACACAAAATGGTTTCTACTCTGTTTGCAATATTTTAGAATTTTAAAAACACTACAAAAAGCTATCATTAACAAGTAAATAATTTACAGACGAACAAAATATAAAACCACTGAAAAAGAACAAATTATGGAAGAATCAGATGATTTTAAAAAATACTTTAATTCAGAAAAATATTTTACGAAAATTTTAGGAAATGATACGGATGAAAACCTATTAGATGTTGGCGAAAGTAAAATTTCAAATCTCATTTCCCTCTTAACCGACCCAATAAATAAGTCCTTTAAGGAGCTTACACTATTAACATTAAAAAAGGAAAAGTCGGAAGGTATACTTTTATTATCAATTGCAAGCCCTAAGGCAAAAAATATAAGACATATGCTTATTGCGGCCTGCTGGGAATCAGAGATAAATTTCACGCGCTATTTCCCGTTTTTCATCCTTTTAGCAATAGATACCGACTATATGGTTTCCTTAGAGGCTATAACAGTTATTTCGAGTATGGAAGGGCCCTTTAATAAGGTGGAGGTTCAAGAAGCGATAAAAAAAGTGAAAATTGCCAGAGATAATAGTACCAGTGAAAGAATTGTTTTATTGAACGATTTATTAGATACTTTGAGCCAATTAGAAACAGAGAAATAATTAAAAATACAAAACTATATTTTGCACTATCACGCAAAAAGCCATTAAAATATGCTGAAGTGGGTATAATAAAAAAGCTAATTGAAAGTCGCTTCAATTAGCTTTTTTATGATAATATTAGAGGATTTCTAAAAAATATAATTAAAATTTTACAAAAAAAGACTTCTTCTTTTATTGGTTTCTATATTAAAATTAATCTATTAAAATTATCATATCCATAATTAATGCTATCCAATGGAATCGGCAAATTATGATTAATATTTAATTTTTTTCAATTGCTTGTTTAATATCATAAATAATGTCTTCATAATGCTCTACTCCTATCGACAGTCTAATCATTTTACTTGTTATATGTAATTTTTGTTTTAACTTAACATCCACATCCACATGGGTCATAGTTGCAGGATGTTCGGCTAAACTTTCAGTACTGCCTAAGCTCACAGCAAGTTTAATAAGTTTTAGGGAGTTTAAAAACTTGAATGCTTCATTTTCACCACCCTTCACATCAAATGAAATCATTCCTCCATTTGTTAAACATTGACGTTTTTTAATATTAAATTGTTCCGTATCTTTTTCCGTAATATTGCCGAGAAAATAAACTTTTTCAACCGATGCGTGGTTGTTTAAAAAATCGGCCACTTTATTAGCATTAAATGCTTGAATATCCATTCTTGCTTTTAAGGTTTCTAAACTACGCAGTAATAACCATCCCGTATTTGGGCTAGCCATATTTCCAAGAAATGTTCTTAAGCCTTTCACACGACTAATCAATTCTTTGGAACCTAGGCATGCGCCAGCAATAACATCGCTGTGTCCACCAATATATTTTGTTGCAGAATATAAAACTAAATCCGCACCATGCATAAGTGGGTGCTGCCATAGCGGCCCCATATAGGTATTGTCAACAGCTAAATAAATTTCTTTTTCTGGTGATGAAAAATGTTTTGCAATTTCTTTACAACAGTTAATATCAATTAAATCATTCGTTGGGTTTGCCGGAGTTTCGATATAAACAAGACTTAATTTATCAGCTATTCCTGTTTTATTGATTAAATCAATTATCTCCTCCTTGGATTGGCCCACATAAAATTCTACAACATTAATATTAAATTTAGGTAATATTTTTTTTATAAAATGATCACTGCCGCCATACAGAGGACTGCTGATGAGAAGCAAATCGCCGGGTTTTAAAAACTCCAATAAAACAGTTGATATTGCCGACATGCCACTTTCAAAAACAGCACACTCCTCAGCTTCATCCCAAAGGGTAAGCCGATTTTCTAAAATCTCAAGGTCGGGATTGTTGATGCGGCTATAAATTAATCCTAACTCTTCGCCTTCCTTTTTTTGTCTTAGTCCATAAGCAACTTCAAAAAACGCTTTCCCCTCTTCGGCACTTTTAAATACAAAGGTTGAGGTTTGAAATATAGGACATTTTATTGCACCTTCTGACAGTTCTGGCTTATAACCATATGACATCATCAAGCTTTCGGGTTTCATTTTTCTTTCCATAAAAATTTTATCTTTTTTTATATTTATTTCGTAAAATTTATTTTATCTATTTCTTTAAAGGAATAAAAAAAAGAATTAGAACAGCATTATTTCCTTTTTAACAAAATTAATAATTATACATTATTTATAAATCTTTCTAAAAATCATTAATTTATGACAACAAAACTATTGATTCCATTGGATAAATTTTAATTTATTTAATAGTTTCAAAAAAACACCCTGTAAAAACTCTTTTAATTTGCTATCCTGCAACTCAAAACGCTTATATATCAAATAGTCTAGACCTATTTTTATAAATATATTAAGTATTATAAATGCCAGCAGCTTAAATTTTCTGCAGCAAAACCTAAGTAAATAACAATAATAATAGATAATATTTTTTTTGCAAAACACCAAGAAAGGCAATGATACCAAAAGAATACAGAGATACGATACTTTTTGACGCTTATCCCTTTTTTCTAAATTTACGAGTTTACTTGGAATATAATGACGAAAATGTAGGAGTTGTTTGAAAAAACAGCTATATTTGTTATAATAAAAAAAATTACAACTCAAAACAAATTTTCAATATTTTAATGCTTTCTTTTACTTTTTTTAACTTTTAGTTTACTCTTAATTTAAAGCATATAATTAAAATCATAAAAAAATATTCTCTGAATTTTGTTGATTGATAATAATTTCATATAATTTAAAATTACATATTCAAAACCAACAAAACTCTTAATAATCGTATTAAAATAAATAATTTACAACTTAGAAAAAAGCATCTAAATAAAAAAAAATCACATTTTATTATTATATCAAATTCCATTAATATAAACATTAATAAAAAATAAAGCCATGACAAAAACAAATATTTTAATTTGCGAAGATGAATGTATCATTGCTAAAGACATTCAAAACAGCTTAAAAGAACTCGGCTATAATGTTGTAGAGATTTGCTCCAGTGGAGAAGATGCAGTAAAAAAAACTGGAGAGTTCAAACCTGATTTAGTACTAATGGATATTATGCTAAGTGGAGAAATGAGTGGAATAGATGCTGCCAATGAAATAAGAGAGAAATTTAATATCCCTGTAATATTTATAACTGCTTTTTCTGATGATAGCACTATAGATAAGGCTAAAATATCCGAACCATTTGGATATATATTAAAACCATTTAAAAAAACCGACCTGAACACTTCTATTCAGTTGGCGCTATATAAGCACAGCAAAGAATCTGAAGTAAAAAAGGAACTTAATTATTTATATGCTCTTGTTGAAAACAAAGATTCAAAAGACATACTTTTTGTAAAATCAAATTCCCGATTGGTGAAAATAAATTCAAATGATATATTTTTTGTAGAGGCTTTAAAAGACTATGTGGTAATAAACACATCAAACATGCGTTATACGCTGCATGCTACCATGAAAGAAATCGAGAAAAAATTATCTTCTTATGATTTTGTTCGTGTACACCGTTCATACATAGTTCGTATTGATAAAATAATTTCCGTAGAGCAACCCAATTTAATTTTGGAAGGTGAGAAAATAGTTATTCCTATTGGTGGTTCATATAAAGAGGCATTATCAAATTGTTTAAATATTGTATAAGTATTTTTATAAAAAAGCAGAAAGTGAATCATTAAAATATTCACTTTCTGCTTTTAAAAATTAGAATAATTTGTTAGTTTTATTAACTTTTAAAACAAATAAAAAAAATTTAAGGAATAAGACCTAAACTGTAACAATAATTTTATTATTAAGAATTTAGATTTTTAAATCTATATAATTTATTTAACGTTTATAGTAAAGAGCGATTCAACCACCTCCCAGTTCAATACATTCCACCACGAAGCAATATACTCCGCTCTTCGATTTTGATTTTTTAGATAATAAGCATGTTCCCATATATCCAAGGCCAGTATAGGTGTGCCCTTTATTAAAATACTATCCATGTTCATTAAAGGGTTATCCTGATTAGAAGTGGCGCTAATAGCTAACTTCCCTTTGTTAACAACCAACCATACCCATCCTGAACCAAAATGTTTTAGTGAAGCATCTGTAAACTGTTTTTTAAACTCATCGAATGAACCCCAAGTAGCATCCATGGTACTTGCTAATTTCCCTTTTGGCTTCCCTCCTCCATTTGGCTTCATTATTATCCAAAATAAAGAATGGTTATAATGCCCCCCAGCATTATTGCGAATTGCAGGTGGTAGGTTTATAATATTATCAAATATCTTTATTAAAGCTTGAGGGCTTTCTAATAATGACTTATCTGATGTTTCTAAAGCTTTATTTAAATTGTTAACATACCCTTGATGGTGCTTGCTATGGTGAATTTCCATGGTCAATTTATCGATATGTGGCTCTAAACTATCATAGGTATATGGCAATACAGGAAGTAAAAATTTGCCTTCCTCAAATTTAATCATTTCTGTTTTTGAAAACAATGGAGATGCGAAAATTTTACTTATGACGCTCCAGGATGCTATTGCACCTATAACAAGGGCGTTGCTCTTTTTTAAAAAAACTCTTCGGGAATTATTGTATTTCATTGCTAGAATAAAACAAAAGGTTGAAAATTGATAAAGAGCGATTATATAAAATTAATAAGTATTTGATTTTTTTCTACAGCCATACCTTTCTTAACATTTATTTTTTTAATGATACCATCCGTAGGGGATTTTATAATATTCTCCATTTTCATGGCTTCCAAAACAATAATTTTATCTCCTTTTTTTATTTTATCGCCCTCTGAAATGCAAACATCAATTACTAAACCAGGCATAGGGGCTTTAATCTCATTTATTTTATTGGCTTCTAAATTATCAAAACCTAAAGTTTTTAACAATTCATCGTATCTGTTTTCAACAAGAAGCTGATAGTTATTGCCATTTACACTTATCAAAAAACTCTTTTTTACAAAATCAACTTCAATTACTTCAAGATTATAGGAAATAAAATCTTTAATAATGTGAAAACTCCCTGGCTTTACTGCTATAATATCCCAAGAAAAGTCTTTTCCATTGATGGTCCCAGTTTCTTTATTCTCAAAAACTATTTTATGTTCCTTTTTGTTATTTACTTTTACTTTTAACATATTACAAATATAATTTTTAATAGAATACAATTGCTTTATTCGACACTATATTTTAATTACCTTACAAATTATAAATACATTTAAATGAATTTAACAATACTATTATTTTGATTACTTTTAACTTAAATAGTCAAATTGTATTAAAAATAAAAAATATTTGACTGTATTAATAATATTTTAGTGCATTTTTAAAAAAATTAAACTAATTGAAAGCTCTTGAATAGATCAACATCATTGAAATGACAATACCTTTCAGTTAAAACAATTTCAATAAAAAAACAAGATATTTTATAAATTGATTTTTTATAGTGTGCTAAAAAATAAAAATGGATATGGAAAAAAGATGGTCGATTAAAAAATTAGCTGATGAGGCAACAGTAAAAAAGTTATCTATTGAATTGAGTATTGACGAATTAATAGCGAACATGCTTGTTAACCGAGGCGTAAATAATTTTGAAGCGGCAAAAAAATTTTTTCGCCCTTCTTTAAGTGATTTACACGACCCTTTTTTAATGAAGGACATGGATAAAGCCGTTTTACGATTGGAGCAAGCAATTAAGAATAAAGAAAAAGTTTTAATATATGGTGATTATGATGTAGATGGAACAACAGCTGTTGCATTGGTTTATACATTTTTAAAAAAACTTCCCCTTTTTTATTCAACAGAGGATGAAATAGGTGGTTTTTCAAAAGACGAAAATTCTTTTATCGGCTATTATATTCCTGATCGGTATACCGAAGGTTATGGGATTTCTTTTCAAGGCATCGATTATGCTAAAGAAAATAATTTCACTTTAATTATTGCACTTGATTGTGGCATAAAAGCTAATGATAAAGTAGATTACGCAAATAATAAAAATATTGATTTTATTATTTGCGACCACCATCGCCCTGGTAATTTATTGCCAAATGCAATTGCTGTTTTAGACCCGAAACGAATTGACTGCAGCTACCCCTTTGATGAACTTTGTGGATGCGGCATTGGTTTTAAATTGATACAAGGATTCGCTCAAAAAAATAATATTCCTTTTGAAAATCTTTTGGAATATCTTGATTTAACGGCCATTTCCATTGCTTCGGATATGGTACCCATAGTTAATGAAAATCGCATACTTTGTTTTTTTGGATTAGACCAAATTAATATAAAACCACGCAATGGGATAAAGGCCATATTAGAATTAGCAAACATCAAAAAAAAAATTACCATCAATGAATTGGTATTTACTATTGGTCCTCGAATAAATGCAGCAGGTAGAATTCAAACAGGTCGTAATGCAGTAGAATTATTAATTTCGGAAAATGATATCCATGCAAAAAAATCAGGAGTAACTATTGATGCTACTAACATTGAACGCAGAGCGCTTGATTTAACTATTACTGAGCAGGCATTACAGATGATTGATACAGATTCTGAATTGATAAAACGAAAATCTACTGTATTATTTCATCCCAATTGGCATAAAGGTGTTATTGGAATTGTAGCTTCTCGATTAATTGAAAAATATTACCGCCCTACTATCATACTTACCGAATCAAATGGCAAAGCAACAGGGTCTGCTCGATCTGTTAAAGATTTTGATGTATATAATGCCATTGAATCTTGTTCTGATTTGCTTGAACAATTTGGAGGACATAAATATGCGGCAGGACTAACAATGAAATTAGAAAATTTAGCAGCGTTCAAAGAGCGTTTTGAGGAAGTTGTAAGCGCTACCATTCAAGATTATATGCTAGTTCCTGAAATTATTATTGAAGCAGAAATGGATCTGAAAGATATTACTCCCAAATTTATGCGGATATTAAAACAATTCGCACCCTTCGGCCCTGAAAACATGTCGCCCGTTTTTATTACAAAAGGATTAATAGATAAAGGAAATGCTCGAATTGTTGGCAACAATCATTTAAAGATGGATTTACAAGCACCTGAAATACCGCAGCCCTGTTTTTCATCTATCGCCTTTGCTCAAGCGCATCATTTTGATGATGTGTTTCAAAAAAAACTTTTTAATGCTTGTTATGCTATTGAAGAAAATGAGTTCAACGGAAAAACAACTCTTCAATTGAATGTAAAAGACATGAAGGTTTGTTTATAATTTTTAGATAGTATCATCTGATTTATAAAAATGATTCTATAAATTGTTTATTGGGAATTTACCACTTTAATCAAAAAAAGACATACTAATTTTTAAACAATATATTATTGTTTTTCAATAGGGAAGCCCTTTTTCTCCCATTCCGCAAAACCTAGCTCGAAATTATAAACGGACTTAAAATTATGTTTCTCCATATATGCAGCAGCTTCTGCACTGCGTCCCCCACCAGCACAATAAACATAATAAGTTATATTTTTATCTAATTTATCAATCTGCTGCTCTGCATCCTTTGCCAGAAAATCAAGTTGTACGGATCCTTTAATAAATCCATTTTTTATTTCATCCTTTGTACGTAAATCTAATATTACGCCTTTTTTATCATAAGCAATTATTGCCTTAAACCGATCAGCTGACAAGTTTTTAACTACCCCCGAGTTTGCTGCTTGAGAAAAAGCTGTGTTTTCAATAGTTATGAGTGCTGCAAAAATTAAGATGTACTTTTTCATTATTAATGATTTAAATTGTTTGTAAATTAAACTTAAAGATAATTACAAATTTATTAAAAAAAAACAAATACTATTAAAAAGTATGCCTATTGAACAAAAAGCTTCTTTATTTAGCCCCCCACATGCTCTAATTCCATATTTTTAGCAGGAATTACCCATTTACAAGAAATTTAATAACTATTTAATTACCAGAATAATTTTTCAATTATAACTACTATTTAAACATTTTAAAATAATATGCTGCTTTTTGAATATAATATTAGATATAATAGTTATAATTTATTATATATTTGCATAGTAAAAAAAACAAAAATAAATTAAATGAAACGTTTTATTCTGGTATTCTTAATTGCAATTGGTATAATTTCCCCCTCTTTTTCTCAGGAAATTGGTGATAATTATTATAAAAAAGGAACAGCAAACTCATTAGCAGGAAATTATAAAGAAGCTATTAAAGATTATGATAAAGCAATAAAATATAATCCGGAAGAGTCTTTATATTTTTTTGCACGCGCATTAGCAAAAAACGAATTAGAAAATTATGAAGGAGCGATAAAGGATTATACCACTTTTATTAGTCTAAAACCAGACAACTATGAAGGATATTTTTATAGAGGGTATATAAAAGATCTAATAGGTGATTTTGAAAATGCTATTAAAGATTACGATAAGGCAATAAAATTAAACCCCGATTTTACTCAAGCTTATCATAACAGAGCTACTGCAAAAGATAAAATAGGTGACTATTCTGGCGCAGTAGAAGATTACAGCAACGCTATTCTTGCCAAACCTGATTATTTCACTTATCTTCATAGAGGAAATGCTGAATTTCAACTAAAGGAATATGCTAGTGCAATTCGTGATTATGATAAAGCAATGGAAGTAAATCCTACCGACTTTGAAGTGTTTTTTTTACGAGGGAATGCAAAAAACGGAATTAAAGATTATGCTGGTGCGATGAAAGATTTTGAAAAAGCAATTGATTTCCGGCCTGATGATGCAAAAATATATAATGAAAAAGCAAAAGCTGGCATCGGATTAAATAATTTCAAATCTGCTTTTCATGACCTTAATATTGCCATAGAACTTAAATGGGATTACCCAGCACCTTATTACAATAGAGCATATGCAAGAAGTGAGTTGGAAGACTATTCCTTAGCTTTGCTTGATTGCAACAAAGCAATTGACTTAAATCCGGAATTTTATGAGGTTTATAATTTAAGGGGATTAATGAAAGGTAAATTGAACGATTTTAAAGGTGAAATATTCGATTTTAATAAAGCTATTGAATTAAAACCAGATTTCGCCGAAGCATATTATAATAGAGGCATTTCTAAAACAAGGACTAATGATAAGGAAGGTGCCTGCCTGGATTTAAATAAATCACAAACATTAGGCAACTTTAAAGCGGAAGAAATTATTAAACAATATTGTAAATAATTTTATTTTAAAAATCTACCAACCATTTTGGGCCTCAATACCCATTTTTGAAATTATAATTCCCTAAAAGTATTTCATAAATTTTTATCCGAAAAAAAAATCCCCTAATATATTATTAAAATATTTTATAATTTGCCTGTACAATTCTTCCTACAAGGCTTTCTTATAAAAAACTATTGCTTTTTTCCTTAATATTTGCAGATAAATTAGTAAAAATAGATTGTAAAAAGATGAATTAATTGGTTTGGCGCGTGAGCCAGAAAAGTTAGCGAGGCTGTGTCAGCCGGAGTTTATCCAGAGCGTTTGTCGAAGGACTTAAAACGATGATATTTTCTTGATTTTTTTGTTGCTTTTTTCATCAAGGGAAAAAGTAACATGCTTAAAAGGACTAAAAATTTCATATCGTAGATAAATGTAATTAGGCGCAAAGCCCTATTATTAGACTACCTAAATAGTAATAAAAAAAATCTATAAATTTGATTTTAATATAAAAGAACGAATGGAATTTGCTTATCAAAAATACAAATGAGCTTAAAAAGTATTACAAATTCAATTATCTTTGATACATCTATTAAATTCAATAAAAAAATAAAAAATGACTGATTTTGGACTTGTTAGCGTTCTCCAATTTTTTATCTATTTTTTAATAAAATTAATGGAATTAAGATTGAAATATAATTATTTTATAAACCAGAAGATTAAATAAAATGACAAATTCTTCTAACAAGCGAAAAATATTTAACGATCCCATTTATGGTTTCGTATCTACTCCATTTGAAATAATATTTGATTTAATTGAGCACCCCTACTTTCAGCGTTTACGGAGGATAAAACAGCTAGGACTAACAAATTTAGTTTACCCAGGATCCTTGCATACTCGCTTCCATCATGCAATGGGTGCGATGCATTTAATGGGACTAGCCATTGAAGAAATAAGATCAAAAGGTCATGAAATTACCGAGGACGAAGCCAAAGCTGTAACAATTGCAATTCTTCTGCACGACATAGGCCACGGGCCTTTTTCTCATGCTTTGGAACATAGTATTGTTAATAATATTACCCATGAAGATATTTCACAATTATTCATGGATCGCCTAAACATAGAATTTAATGGAGAGCTTACTTTAGCAATTAAAATATTCAAAAATAATTATCACAAAAAATTTTTACATCAATTGGTTTCAAGTCAGTTAGATATGGATCGGCTAGATTATCTGAAACGCGATAGTTTTTTTACAGGTGTTTCAGAAGGAGTAATCAGTTCCGACCGAATCATTAAAATGTTGAATGTTGTTAACGACCAGCTAACAATAGAGGCGAAAGGAATATATTCCATCGAAAAATTTATTATTGCTCGCAGGTTGATGTATTGGCAGGTATATTTACACAAAACAGTTTTGAGTGCCGAAAATTTATTAGTGAATATTTTAAAATATGCCAAAGAATTAGCGAAAAATAACGTAGAACTCTTTTGTACCCCCCCTTTAAAAACATTTTTATATAATCAGTTTAGTAAAATTGATTTTACTAATAAACCTGAATTATTAGATGCATTTGCATTGCTTGATGATTACGATATAATGACTTCAATCAAAGTTTGGACCGCCCATACAGACAATGTTCTATCCATGCTTTGCAAACATTTAGTTAACAGAAAATTGTTTAAAGTAGAAATGCAAGGCATGGCATTCGATAAAATAAAAATTGAAAAACTGAAAAATGAAATAAAAAAAAGACTGAACTTAAACGATAACGAAGTAAACTATTTTGTGCTTTCTGGCTATGTAGCAAATGATGCATACCGGGGCGACAGAATTAGTATAAATATATTATTTAAAGATGGTACTGTTTTAGACATAGCCAAAGCCTCCGATCAATTGAATATTGAGGTTTTAGAAAAAACAGTGAAAAAGTATTATTTGTGTTATCCAAAATAAATCAGAATAGCTTTTTAACAGGATTTAAAAATTATTGCAAATTTCACCCGTTCCAAAAATATAACAATACAAGCTGTTTTACACCTTAGATTGCTTATACTATATGTGGTATAAAATAACGCATTTAAAACACGAAATTGGCAATAAGCAAATGGCAATAAGCAATAAATAATAAGCAAAATTGCCAATTTGTGGAATGCGATAATTTATCCCGTTTTTAGTATAGTAAAGCTTTCAAAATAATTTCGACAAAATAGATATATCAATAAAAACAGATGACTTCATTTTTTTGCAAAAAAACATCCTTATGAAAACGCGCTTGAGGAATGAACAAAAGCGATGAAGTGTTGCAAGTGGGGAGGAATCTTTTGTTCTTGATTTTTTGTTTCTTTTGTATCAAGACAAAAGAAAAACACACAGTTTTTTAACCATTTAATTTGCGGGAGTTATTTCAAAAACTTCACTTATCTTTGTTAGGAAAAACAATAAAACAATTGAAAACAAAAACACTTAAAAAAAATAAAGTCAATGTAGTTACTCTCGGCTGTTCAAAAAATATTGTGGACAGTGAAGTATTAATGGGACAATTAAAGGCAAATAATTTTGTTGTGCAGCACGAAAGTACAGATGATGATTCAAGCATTGTAATTATAAATACTTGCGGATTTATTGACAATGCCAAGCAAGAAAGTATCGATACCATCATTCGCTATGCAAACGCAAAAGAAGAAGGCTTGGTTCATAAAGTTTATGTTACCGGCTGCCTGAGTGAACGCTATAGAACTGAATTAGAAAAAGAAATCCCCAATATCGATGGGTATTTTGGCACCCGAGAGTTGCCTCGATTATTAAAAACATTAAAAGCGGATTACAAACACGAGTTAATAGGTGAGCGATTATTAACTACCCCTCATCATTATTCTTATTTTAAAATTTCAGAAGGTTGTGACAGACCCTGTTCTTTTTGTGCAATACCATTAATGCGTGGCGTGCACATTTCTCGACCAATTGAAGATTTAGTAAAAGAGGCGAAACATCTTGCAAAAAATGGCACCAAAGAGTTAATGCTTATTGCTCAGGACTTAACTTACTATGGTTTGGATATTTACAAAAAACGTAACCTATCCGAATTACTTAAAAATCTTTCAGATGTTGAAGGTATTGAATGGATTCGTTTGCATTATGCTTTTCCAAGCGGTTTCCCTATGGATGTTTTAGATGTAATGAATGAACGTAAAAATATTTGCAAATACCTGGATATGCCTTTGCAACATATTACTGATAATATGTTGAAAAGCATGCGCAGAGGAACTACCAAGAAAAGAACTATTGATTTGGTGAATGAAATACGAGATAAAGTTCCTGGAATTACCATTAGAACAACATTGATAGCAGGCTACCCGGGCGAAACAGAAAAAGACCACCAAGAAATGTTGGAATGGATAGAACAGACAAAATTCGATCGTTTAGGTATTTTCGCCTATTCACACGAAGAAAATACCAGCGCTTTTTTACTTAAAGATAATGTTTCCGCTAAAGTTAAACAAAGCCGAACCGAAGCTGTAATGGCTCTTCAGCAAGGTATTTCGCTTAAGCTAAACCAACAAAAAATAGGTAATACTTATAAAGTTCTTTTTGATAAAAAGGAAGGGGATTATTTTATTGGCCGTACCGAATTTGATTCTCCCGAAGTAGATAATGAGGTACTTGTAAAAGCAGATCAAAATTATATACGTATTGGTGATTTTGCAAATGTTGAAATTATCGCTGCCGAGGATTATGATTTATTTGGAAATGCAATTTAAATTAATTGTGCTTAATACAATAGTTTAATTTATACTCTAAGTGGAATATAGAGGTTAATCCAATTGAGCCTATCTAAAAGAAAAAGATGTTATTTTAACAAAATAAATTTATACACGTGTGCGGGAGGTCTGAACAAACGCAATTATGTGTTGCCTGTGCGGAGGAATTGCTTGTTATTGAATTTTTGTTTCTTTTTTTTAAAGAAAAAATAAAAACACACAATTTTATTTTAAAATTATACTCTAACTAAAATTGGTATTTCCCAGTATAAATCATAAATTATCTTAATTTATAATCCCCTTTTAAATTTTTGGTTCGAATATTTATACCCATTGTTTAAATGGAGAAAGCAAGATATTTTTATTGAACACATTATTTTTAGAATTGCCCAGCCCCTATTTCTTCAATTCATTCATAATAGCTATTGTTTCATTAAGATAAATATCTTTCTTAATACTCTTATGCCATTCTTTTGTTTTAGAAGCTTTTGAAGTATCTAATGCTATGGTTATGGCGTCTCTTTTTAATGATATTATTTCTATGTCAGAAACTCCTTTATCAAACTCTTCCATTTTTTGCGATTCTGCCTTATTTCTTTTTTGCTCCAAAATATATTTATCAATATTCAAAGATACGAGTGTGCTATCTTTTTGTTTTTTAAAACGTAGGGCGGCATTTTCTAAAATTTTAAATCCTGTATTTTTTCTTAGCCGTGATTCGCTATTTGATTTTAGTTTTGAAATAGAATACAATGGCTCCAATTTTTCATAAATAGCAGGAGGAATTTCATCCCATTTCATTGGGTAATCTTGTTCTTTTTCCCCCTGATCCAACAAATAATATGGATCTGGCAAAACAATATCTGGTATCACCCCTTTTAATTGGGTTGCTCCACCATTTATTCTATAAAATTTTTGAGTGGTAATTTTAACCTGCCCTAATGGTTTAAAACTATCTTCTTGCGCTGTTAACTGTTCGTCTAAATTAAAAAAACGTTGCACAGTACCCTTTCCAAATGTAGAAGGAGAAGTACCTATTATTATCCCTCGCTTATAATCTTGGATAGCAGCGGCCAATATTTCGGATGCTGATGCTGAATTCGAATTAACCATAATTGTTAATGGTCCATCGTAGGTGATGGAAGGGTCTGTATCTTCCATTATATGGGGTAGTCCAAACCTGGATTTTACCTGTACTATTGGTCCGCTTTTAATAAATAATCCTGCCATTGTTACCACGTCCGATAGGGAGCCTCCTCCATTATAACGCAAATCTAAAATAATACCATCAATTTTTTCGTTTTTTAATTTTTCAAGTTCTTTTTTTACATCTATGGAGCAACTGCGGCCATTTTTACCGTTAAAATCTGCATAAAAAGAAGGTAATTTTATATACCCTATATTTTTCTTTCCTTTTAATATTACTGATTGTGCATACGTTTCCTCTATTACCACAATATCGCGTATAATTGGAATTACTAAAACACTATTATCAGGTTTTTTTACTGTCAACCGCACTTCTGTTCCTTTTTTTCCTCTTATTAGTTGAACAGCATCATCCAAGCGCATATCAGTAATATCAACAGGTTCAGCCTCCCCCTGCGCCACTTTTATTAATACATCACCGGCCTTCAATTGCCCTTCTCGATAGGAGGCACTACCAGGAACTATATTGGTAACTTTTATTATACCATCTTTTTCTTGGAGTTGCGCTCCAATACCTTCTAACTGACCGCTCATGCCAATATCAAAATTCGCTTTTTCTTTTGGAGGGAAAAATTCGGTATGAGGGTCAAATATTGCAGTTATAGAATTAAAGTATGTAGTAAGACGATCGTTGCGATCTAATTTTTTCAATCTTTTAAACCAATCATTATTACTTTTTAAAATCTTTTTTCGTGCTGCAATTTCAAGCTCCCCCCTCGATTTAATTTTAACAGTATCGCTTTTTTCTTTTGCCTTTTCCTGGCTATCCATCATTTCGGAAATACGAGATAGGGTTTGATACTTCAGGTATTTCCTCCATTCTTCTTTTAATTCATCTTTGTCTTTTGTAAAATTAAGCTTGTCAGAATCAAGCTCAACGCTCTCCTCGGCATTAAAGTCAAATGGCACCTCCAGTATTTCCTGACAATAATTTTGTGATTCATCCACACGAATTTTTATAATATCCATTGACTTATTAAAAAAAACAAAATGGCCTGAATTAATATCTTCATCTATTGCGTGTTCATACTTTTTTAACTCATCTACATCACTTTGAATTAAAAATTTTTTATTAAAATCTAAGCGTTGGATATAAACTTTTAAAAATTTTTCGGAAAATGCATCATCAATAACTTTGGGTGCATAATGCGATGTACTTAAACTCTGCATTACAAATTGATCAATGGCTTCTTCTTTTTCATTCTGAAATATATAAGTATATGAAACAAGCACTAATGCAATAAGAGAAAGCGACAACAGAAGTTTTTTATTTTTTATCATACAATTGAATAATTATTTAATCATAAAACTACTAATTATAAATGAAAAAAATATTTTTTAGAATAATTTTATTAAATTTATTAAAGTGATTAACTTTAGCAAAAGTTTCAAATAGACCTAAAAAATTATTTATTATGTCAAAACGATTATTATTATTTATAATAGCTTTTGTGGCTGCTCTCATAACAGCTCTTACATTATTAAACAAGAACTCAAGCCCTTCCAAAAAAACAGAAAATGCAGCCTTTATTTCATATATAAACGCCTATACATCAGGAATTATATCAACTGGATCCACTATTCGTATTTTACTTACTAACGAAATTGAAACTCCTATCGAAATTGGTAAACCAATTGAAAAAACGCTTTTTGATTTTTCTCCCTCAATAAAAGGTGCTGCTGTTTGGTTAGATAGCAGAACGATTGAATTCCGACCAGAAAAACCTTTGCCAAGTAATATACATTATGATGCAGAATTTTATTTGTCATCTATTTTAAAAGTAACCGATGCGTTTGAAACTTTCAAATTTGATTTCCAAACAATGAAGCAATCATTTGAGGTATACGTAGATGGTATCACAACTACAGATAAAAAAAGTTTGCGGACACAACGTTTGGATGGATCAATTGCTACAGCAGATATTGCCGATCCGCTATTGGTGGAAAAATTATTAACCGTGTCGCAAAACAATAAAAATTTTGCAATCACATGGATTCACGAATCAAATAAAACAACACATCGTTTTTCTGTGGATGGGCTACAAAGAAACGAAAAGCCTGAGACTGTTGAATTAAAATGGGATGGCGCAGCATTGGATCTTGATATCAAAGGAAGCCAAATTTTTACTATACCCGCACTTGGTGATTTCAAAGTAGTGGATGTAAAAGTGTTACAAAGCCCTGAACAACATGTTATAATTCAGTTTTCAGATCCTATTATGGAAGGGCAAACTCTTGATGGATTAGTTACTTTAAGGAAGGATGTGCCATTAAAATATATTATCGAAGATAATGAAATACGCGTATACCCTCAAACTCGGCAAATTGGATCGCAAATGATTGCAGTTGAATTAGGTGTTAAAAATATTTTAGGAACGCCATTGGCTGCTCGTTATGTGATGGAAATATTGTTCAACGAATTAAAACCTGAAGTTCAGTTAATTGGTAAAGGTGTGATTTTACCAAATTCTAAAGGTTTGATTTTCCCTTTTAAAGCAGTGAGTTTAAAAGCAATTGATGTTAAAATTTTAAAAATATACGAAAAAAATATCCCTCAGTTTTTACAGGTAAATAATTTTGAAGGTAATCGTGAACTTAGACGTGTAGGGAAGATTGTATTAAAAAAAACAGTGCAGCTAAGCCAAAAAAACGCAGTGGATTTGGGTAAATGGAATACCTATTCTTTGGATTTAGCACAATTGATAAAAACTGAACCTGGTGCGATTTACAATGTAATTATTAGTTTCAAAAAAGAATATGCTACCTATAAATGTGATAGTAGCGATACAGAAAATATGGAGGAATCTGATTTGCAGGAAGTGATGGAGGATGAAACAATGGAGGAGGATAAACACGAATGGGATTATTATGGCGAATATTATTATGATGATTATGAATATTACAATTATGATTATAACGATTTAGAAAACCCATGCAAAGCTGCCTATTACAAAAACAAAGAAGTAAAGCGCAATGTATTGGCTTCTGATTTAGGCTTAATAGCAAAATGTGGAACGGATGGTTCTATGAATTTTATTGTAACCAATTTAATAACAGCAAAGCCCATTGCAGGAGCAACAGTTGAATTATTGGATTATCAACTGCAGGTATTAAAATCTCTTAAAACCAATGATGATGGTATGTGTGATGCTATCTTTAAAAAGAAACCTTTTTTGATGCTTGTTAAAAGTGCTGAGCAACGTGGATATTTAAAGTTAGATGACGGCTCCTCCCTTTCTTTGAGTGCATTTGATATTTCGGGGGAACAAATACAAAAAGGAATTAAAGGATATATTTATGGAGAGCGCGGGGTATGGAGGCCTGGTGATACTTTATTTTTGTCCTTTATCCTTGAAGATAAGTTAAATACCCTGCCTAAAAACCACCCTGTGCAATTTGAATTATTGAATCCACAAGGCCAAGTATTTAGAAAAATGATTAAAACGATTGGAATGAATGGCTTCTATAATTTTGCTACCACTACTGAAAAAAATTCCCCTACCGGCAACTGGACTGCTCGTGTAAAAGTTGGTGGAGTATGGTTTACGAAAAGCATTAAGGTGGAAACCATAATGCCGAATCGCTTAAAAATTAAATTGGATTTTGGAACGGAACAACTTTCTGTGGCACATAAAGATCAAAATGGGAATTTGGAAGTAAAATGGTTAATGGGGGCAATCGCCAAAAATTTAAATGCAAAAGTAGAAGCTACCTTAACACAGATCCCTACTACTTTCAAAAAATATGAGGACTATCATTTTGTAGATGCGTCGCGCAATTTCAGCTCTGAAGCAATAACTGTTTTTGATGGGAATACAAATGAATTAGGCAAAGCCATTGTAAAACCAAATATATCTGTTAAAGATGCGGCACCAGGTATGCTACGTGCAAACTTTAAAATCAGAGTATTTGAACAAGGCGGTGCTTTTAGTGTAGATCAATTTTCAATACCTTACTCTCCTTATGCTTCTTACGTAGGGATGAAACTCCCTGAAGGCAGTAAATTTAGCGGTGCCTTACAAACTGATACCAATCATATTGTAAAAATTATTACAGTTAACAGTGATGGGAAACCAATTTCAAAAAACAAATTAAAGGTACAAGTTTATAAAGTAAACTGGAGATGGTGGTGGGATAGCTACGAAGGTGATTTAGCAAACTACGTGGGTAATGAATATAAACAGCCGCTTCAAGAACAATTTATTTCAACTGTTGATGGTAAAGGACAATTTATTTTCCGCGTAAATCGACCTGATTGGGGGCGTTTTTATGTTTGTATAACTGACCTAGAGAGTGGACACCGAACAGGGAAAACTGTTTATATTGACTGGCCGGCCTGGGCAGGTGTATCTCCCAAAGGCAATGATGGTGCAACACTCCTCTCTTTTTCGAGCGATAAGAAACAATACAATGTTGGTGAAGATGTAAATTTAACTATTCCGTCAGGTGATGGAGGACGTGCATTAATTAGTATTGAAAGTGGTTCAAAAGTAATAAAAGCAAATTGGCTAGAAACTAAAAAAGGTGAAACACATTACAAATTCCCTGTTACTGCCGAAATGGCTCCTAACGTTTATGTAAATATAACATTGGTACAGCCTCATTCCCAAACGATAAACGACCTACCAATACGCTTGTATGGGGTTATTCCAATTTCTGTGGTAGACCCTAAAACACATTTGAATCCAGTTATTAAAACACCAGAAGTATGGAGACCTGAGCAAAAAGCAAGTTTAAGTATATCGGAGAAAGATGGAAGAGAAATGACTTATACATTGGCTATTGTGGATGAAGGTTTACTTGATTTAACACGTTTTAAAACTCCGGACCCTTGGTCGGCATTTTATGCACGCGAAGCTTTAGGTGTAAAAACCTGGGATCTTTTTGATATGGTAATGGGTGCTTATGGTGCTGAACTATCTCGGATATTAGCAATAGGTGGCGACGGCGATATAAATAATAAAGCAGGTAATAAAGCCAACCGTTTTAAACCAATGGTAAAATTTATGGGTCCTTTTCATTTGAAAAAAGGGGAAACGAAAAAGCTAGAATTTATGATGCCACAATATGTGGGTTCTGTGAGAGTGATGGTGGTTGCTGGTTACAATGGCGCCTATGGTGCCGCTGACAAAACTATAGCCGTGCGCATGCCATTGATGCTTTTAGGTACATTGCCTAGGGTGCTTGGCCCCGGTGAAGAGGTAGATCTTGCAGTAAACGTTTTTGCTATGGAGAAACAAATAAAAAATGTGAAAGTAGAAATTCAAGCAAACAATCTATTCAGTACTTTGGATGGTACCTCTAAAACTATTAACTTCAAAGATGTAGGTGATGAAGTACTGAATTTTAAATTAAAAGTAAACGCACTATTGGGTGTAGCTAAAGTAAAAATTATTGCTAGCAGCGGCTCTGAAAAAGCTACTTACGATATTGAACTTGATGTTCGCAACCCGAATCCGAAAGTAGTAAATGTATTGGAAACAGTAATTGAAGCAGGTAAAACCTGGAACACTCCTTATACTCCGCCAGGCATGGCTGGCACAAACAAGGGAACAATTGAATTATCCTCCATACCTCCTATTAATTTGGGTGAACGATTGAAATATTTAATTGGCTACCCGCATGGATGCGTAGAACAAACTACTTCATCCGTATTTCCTCAATTATTTTTGGCCGATATTATGGAGCTCAACAGTGATTTTAAAATTGCAATTGATAAAAATATCAAAATTGGAATTGAACGCTTGAAATCATTTCAGAATTCAAATGGCGGCTTGAGTTATTGGGCTGGACAATATGATGCCGACGATTGGGGGACTAGTTATGCAGGGCACTTTATGCTGGAAGCCGAAATGAAAGGGTACTCTCTTCCTTCAGGTTTTATTGATAATTGGAAACGTTATCAGCGTAGCAAGGCAAATGACTGGACTCCTAAAACAAATGGTAATTATTATTATTACAATAATGATTTGACTCAAGCATATCGTCTTTATACATTAGCATTGGCGAAAGCACCAGAGTTAGGCGCAATGAATCGTTTGAAAGAAAACCCTACTCTTTCCGTATCTGCCAAATGGAGATTGGCTGCTGCTTACGCTAAAGCTGGTCAGCCGGAAGTTGCCAAAAATTTAATTTCAAGTTCCGTAACCTCAATTCCTAAATACTGTGAAATGGGCTATAGCTATGGTTCCAACGATCGTGACGAAGCAATGATTCTTGAGACATTAACCTTGCTTGATATGAAAGTAAAAGCAGCGCCTTTAGTTAAAAGTGTTTCAAAAGCCTTGAGTTCCAGCAATTGGATGAGCACCCAATCTACTGCATATTGTTTAATTGCAGTTTCTAAATTTTTAAGCTCCGGGACTGGCGCAAGTTCTGAAATGAAATATGATGTGAAAATAAATACCAATGCACCTATCAGTTTGAACACAAAACTGCCAGTAAAACAAATTGATATGCAATTAAAAGGTGCCAGTATGGGAAATATAAGTATTATCAATAAAGGAACAGGGATTTTATTTGCACGTGTTGTATTAGAAGGTTTACCTGCAACCGGCGATCAGACCGATGTTGATAATGACTTGAAAATTGCCCTAAACTATACCACAATGGAAGGATCAAAAATTGATGTAAGCAAACTGGAACAAGGAACCGATTTTATCGCTGAAGTGCAAATTATGAATCCTGGATTACGTGGCGAATATTTACAAATGGCATTGTCACAAATATTTCCTAGCGGTTGGGAGATACACAATACACGAATGGATGACGCCGTAAGCTTGATTAAAAGTGATTCCCCAACTTATCAGGATATACGTGACGACAGGGTATATACTTATTTTAACATTTCACCTTACAAAAAAAGCACCTTCCGTATTGTGCTCAATGCGGCTTATATAGGAAGGTACTATTTACCTACCGTTTATTGTGAAGCAATGTATGATAACACTATTAATTCACGCAAACCAGGTAAATGGATAGAAGTGGTAAAACAGGCCAATAAATAACAAATGATTGTTTTCTAAAAAAAAACATAAACAAAGCCACAATACACTAAAATACAGCCATTTAATTGTTTATTTTTGTGAGGCAATTTGTGTATTTACTTGATTGTTTTAAAATCAATTACATATTCAAATTGTTAATTTAGTATAAATTAATACGCCCTCCCAACCCTATATTTCAAGTAAATTACTACTTTTACACTTTAAAAATTTCATATTAAATGGACCAAGATTTTTTCGCACATGCAACAGCAATAATTGACGAAGGTTGCAAAATTGGCAAGGGAACAAAAATATGGCATTTTTCTCACCTCATGTCCAATTGTACCTTAGGCGAAAATTGTAACTTAGGACAAAATGTAGTTGTCTCACCACAAGTTATTTTAGGCAAAAATGTAAAAGTTCAAAACAATGTTTCGATATATACTGGCGTTACTTGTGATGATAATGTTTTCCTAGGCCCTTCTATGGTATTTACAAATGTTATCAATCCACGCAGCGCAATAAATCGTAAAAACGAATATTCAAAAACCCATGTTGGCACTGGAGCTTCCATTGGAGCAAATGCTACAATAGTTTGCGGTCACAATATTGGCGAATATGCTTTTATTGGTGCTGGGGCTGTTGTAACTAAAAATGTACCCGCTTATTCACTATGGGTAGGAAACCCGGCGAAACAAGTAGGATGGATAAGTGAATATGGACATCGTTTAAAGTTTGATAAGGATGCAATTGCTATTTGCCAAGAAAGTAAAGAAAAATATAAACTTGAAAACAATAAAGTAACAAAAATAAATTTATAGCTTAAATAATAACAATCAAGCTTTATCCTTTACATTTATATTAAATGTAGAATTAATTAATTTAAAAATTTTTTCCATTATTAACACGATGAATCAGAAAATAAAATTTGCTGTAATAGGTCAAGGGCATATAGGTAAACGACACGCAGAAATGATTCGAAGGAATGAAGAAGCGGAACTTGTTGCCGTTTGTGATGTCGCTACTAAGGAACAATTGGGAATAATTAATTTAAAAGAACACTTTTATACATCGGTTGATAAAATGATTGCTGCGCATCCCGAAGTGGACGTAATTTGCATTTGTACTCCCAATGGATTGCACGCACAGCATGCTTTAAAAGCACTAAATGCCCAAAAAAATATTATATGTGAAAAACCTATGGCACTCACAAAAGCAGATTGTGAAACCATTATTTTTAAATCATTACAAGTACATAAAATAGTTTTTTGTGTAATGCAAAACAGATATTCCCCACCTTCTATTTGGTTAAAGGATATTTTAGATAATAAAATATTGGGTGATATATATATGGTGCAACTTAATTGCTACTGGAATCGAGATGAACGTTATTATAAAAAAGATGGATGGAAAGGATCTCAGAAATTAGATGGTGGAACACTTTTTACTCAATTTTCGCACTTTGTTGATATTTTATATTGGCTTTTTGGTGATATAAATAATATACAGGCAAAATTTAAAGATTTTAACCATGCTGAATTAACAGAATTTGAAGACAGTGGCTTTGTAAATTTCAATTTCATGAATGGTGGTATGGGTAGCATCAATTACTCTACCTCTTTATGGGATAAAAATCTTGAAAGTAGTATTACAATAATTGGAAGTAAAGGCAGCGTTAAAGTTGGTGGTCAATATTTAGACAAGGTAGAACATTGCCATATAAAAGATTATACCATGCCAGAACTCCCTCCTACCAATCCAGCCAATGATTACGGAGCTTACAAAGGGTCGGCCAACAATCATAATTATATTTTTGAAAATGTTATTGATACCTTAAAAGGTAGAAGTACAATTACAACCAATGCATTGGAAGGCCTAAAGGTGGTAGAGATAATAGAACGAATTTATGCATTAAGAAAAAAAGATAAAAAAAATTAACAAAATTTAGTTTCTGTTTTCCAAAACATTATTTTTCCGCAATATTAATATAGAAAATAAAGATAATAATAACAAAAAAATGTACAATAAATTATTAAAAAAGGAAGCCACAATTGCAGTTATCGGTCTTGGATATGTTGGATTACCTATAGCTTTAGCTTTTGCAACGAAATTTAAAGTTATTGGCTTCGATATTAATGAAGAGCGCATAAAGATGATGCAAAATAAAATAGATCCATCGCATGAAATAGAGTCAAAGGATTTTGAAAATTGCGATATTAAATTTACCGCTTCATTAGATATATTAAAGCGTGCGAATTTTTTTATTGTTGCGGTTCCCACTCCTATTGATGAACATAACCATCCTGATTTAAAACCTCTGCTAGCTGCCTCTCGTTCAGTTGGAAAAGTATTAAAACAAGGAGATTACGTGGTATATGAATCCACTGTTTACCCTGGTTGTACCGAAGATGATTGTATTCCTGTTTTGGAAGCTGTTTCAGG
The DNA here is from genome assembly GCA_945865315.1 of Chitinophaga pinensis. Classification (GTDB taxonomy): domain Bacteria; phylum Bacteroidota; class Bacteroidia; order 2-12-FULL-35-15; family 2-12-FULL-35-15; genus 2-12-FULL-35-15. The sequence goes on from CAMBDK010000017.1 coordinate 29,300, forward strand.
ATTAAAATTCCGATCCGATTTCAAAGTAGGATATTCACCAGAAAGAATTAACCCAGGCGACAAAGAACATACGATTACCAAAATATTAAAAATAGTTTCAGGTTGCAGCAAAGAATCTTTAAAGACAATTTCAAATGTTTATAAAATGATAATAGAGCCAGGAGTTTATGAAGCTTCTTCTATTAAAGTTGCTGAAGCTGCAAAAATTATTGAGAACACACAGCGGGATGTAAATATTGCATTGATGAATGAGTTATCGATAATTTTTAATCGTTTGGGAATAAATACTTATGAAGTATTGGAGGCTGCTGGAACAAAATGGAATTTTCTAAAATTTTCACCCGGACTTGTTGGTGGACACTGCATTGGTGTAGATCCTTATTACTTAACTTATAAAGCCGAACAACTGGGTTACCATGCACGCGTTATTAATTCTGGACGTTATGTAAATGATTCGATGGGATTTTATATTGCTAAACAAACTGTTAAAAAAATAATTGCTGCTAAAAAAAACCTTACAGTATCCCGTGTATTGGTTATGGGAGCTACGTTTAAAGAAAATGTAAATGATATTCGCAATTCGAAAATAGCAGATGTAGTAAAAGAATTCAAATCCTTTGGTGTAGCAGTTGACATTATTGATCCACATGCTTCCTCAACTGAATTAAAACACGAATATGGTTTCGGTTTAACAAAAAATATTGGTAAAGGATACGATGCTGTAGTAGTTGCTGTTAATCATAAGGAATATTTAAATTTAGATGAATCCTTTTATAAGGCAATCCTTTCGGAAGGTGGCATTGTGGTTGATGTAAAAGGAATTCTGAAAAACAAAATAAATAATTTAACCTATTTTAGTTTGTAATACGCAAAAATGACACCTATAATTATTTTTTGTTAGGTCTTTAAATAATTAGAATTCTAATTATTTGCTAAAAAAAATTTATAAAAATGGAATTTAAAAAAATATTAATAACAGGAGGTGCTGGTTTTATTGGTTCACATTTGGTAAGGTTATTTATTAACAAATATCCGAATTATCATATTGTTAATTTAGATAAACTAACTTATGCCGGCAATTTATCCAACCTACACGATATTGAAAATAAAACAAATTACGAATTTATAAAAGGAGATATTGTTGATGCTAGCTTCATAAATCAATTGTTTTTAGAACAAAAATTTGATGGCGTCATTCACCTTGCTGCTGAAAGTCACGTAGATCGCAGTATAAGTAATCCATTAGAGTTTGTGATGACAAATGTTATTGGTACAGTTAATTTATTAAATGCAGCTAAAGCCAACAAGAAAGAAGATGGCTTTCGTTTTTATCACGTATCTACCGATGAAGTGTATGGCAGCTTAGGAGAAACAAACATGTTTACTGAATCAACTGCTTACGACCCTCATAGCCCATATTCTGCTTCTAAAGCAAGTTCCGATCATTTCGTAAGAGCTTATCACGATACATATGGCATGGACATTGTAATTTCAAATTGTTCAAATAATTATGGCAGCTTTCATTTCCCTGAAAAACTAATTCCTCTTTCTATTTATAATATTAAAAACAATAAACCTATTCCAATTTATGGAAAAGGTGAAAATATACGTGACTGGTTATGGGTAGAGGATCATGCGCGTGCTATTGATTTGATTTTTCATAATGCTAAAAAAGGTAATACTTATAATATTGGAGGACATAACGAATGGACCAACATTGATTTAATTCATTTGCTTTGTAAAATAATGGATAAGAAATTAAATCGGGCAGCAGGAGACTCCGCAAAATTAATTACATACGTAAAAGATCGCGCGGGCCATGACCTGCGCTACGCCATTGATTCATCAAAACTACAGAATGATTTAGGCTGGATACCTACCTTACAATTTGAAGAAGGTTTAGAAAAAACAGTGGATTGGTATCTCAACAACGAAGTATGGTTAAACAATGTAACTTCTGGCGATTATGAGAAATATTATAAGGAACAATATTCAAAAAGATAAGCATTAGTAATTTTATCTCTTTACCCCAAAATATTACTATACAAAATTATTCCCTAAAAAATTTGTTTAGGTGAAGTTTCGAAATAACTCCCGCAAATTAAATGGTTCAAAAGCTGTGTGTTTTTCTTTTGTCTTGATACAAAAGAAACAAAAAATCATGAACAAACGATTCCTTCCCGCCTGCAACCCTGCATCGCGTTTGTTCATTCCTCACGCGCGTTGTCATAAGGATATTTTTTGCAAAAAAATGAAATCATCTGTTTTTATTAATATATCTGTTTTGTTGAAATTATTTTGAAAGCTTTACTAGGGATATTTTCCATTGTAAATTTTTAGAACTTATAACTTAATCCAACTGTAAAATAGGATACCCCTGTTCCAATCTCACTATAAACAGCATAACTTTTAGCCAAATACCAGCGAGCACCAGTAAATACAGACAATAATGGAAAAGCATTACCTTGATTTTTTATAATATTATCATTGGCATTGGGTCCTGGATCATTTGATGCATATTTATACGATTGAATTCTAATACCAACAAGTGCGCCGCCATAAATATCTGCCTTTTCGAAGTTCAATAAATCCCAATGATAAACACCCCTGGCAGCAATAGTAATATAATTCCAATTATGTTCATAATAATAATTTTTACTTAAATCGTAAGTGTTTTGATAACGTGCGTTGTCATAACCAACATAGGCTCCAACGCCCAAATACCCTGGTCCATACTTTTTAGGAGATGCTTTTTCGTAAGTTAAACTAAATGTAGGACTCTTGCTATATGTATTAGGACCTATGCCACTGTAATAACTACGGCCATTTAAGCCAATCCCAAAGTTTAGAATACGAGTGTTTTCATCATAACATTTCACAACAGATTCATTGTTAAGCAAATTTATTTCCTTTATTGCAAGTGCTTCATATGCTTTTATCCCAGAACTTAGCACTAACAATAGAAAAATCGTATTTAAAATTTTTGTTTTCATTATTGTATATTTTTAATTACAAAACTAATAAATAATATGAATTCCATTCAATTATAAAATTCAACTTGAATTAAATTTACGAATCTGTTTTATAAAAAATAATTCTTTAAACTTAACATTTAATATATTAACCACCTGCCTTTTTAACCTTATAAAAAGAATCCGTAAGTAGCTTTAATACTTTATCGCGATGGTCCCCTTGTATTAATATTTCTTCGTTTTTAACTCCTCCCCCTACGCCACATTTTTGTTTTAATATTTTCCCTAGACTTTCCAATTCAATGGCATTTCCAACAAATCCATTGACGCGTGTTACCACTTTTCCACCACCTATACGATCAAGAAATAATTTTAAATTTTGTTGCTGGGGTGGCAAAGTATCTTGAATTTCTTCCTTTTCAAATTCAAAACTAAAATCTTTATTAGTGGAATAGACAACACCTTTTTTTTTATCTTTTTTTGACATTAATTTAAATATTTAAGAGGATGAATATTACTATTGAATATATATTTTCCAAGATAAAAAATGAGAAAAAAATCATTGTTTTTTATCTCAATAAAGTAACTTTTCCATTAAAATAGTGAATATCATTTTTTATATCAGTAACCTTGAATGAATAAATATAAACATCAACCTCTGCAATGCCACTACCCTTATTTGCTTTGCCATCCCAGGGTTGTTTAATATCTGTTGTTTTAAAAATAAGATTTCCCCAACGATCAAATATCATCATTTCATATTCTTCTATAAAAAGACCTTTGCCTGAAAATGTATCATTTTTCAGATCACCATTTGGCGAAAATGCCTCAGGAATATAAAATACAAATTCAGGTTCAATAATAATGGTTTGATAGCTGGTGTCAATGCAACCATATTGAGTAGCTGCTATAAGTCTAATTATATAGCTGCCAGTGTCGGCATAGTTGTGAAAAAGCGGGTTTTCAATTAAGGAAGTTTGAAAGTCACCAAAATCCCAATTCCAAAAATCAGCTCCGGTAGTTGAATTTACAACTGCTATCACCGGGTCTATGATGCTTGTTTTTGAAGGTTGAACAAAAAAATCAGCAACTGGATTGGGATATGCTGCGATACAATTATTTTTCAATAATGTGGTTACACAGCCACTATCAGAGGTAACCGATAAGGAAACAGAAAAATACAGCGTTGAACTTACAGATGTATTCATATAACAATGGTCAAAATTTTCCGAAGTAATTACAGCGTTTCCATCACCAACACTCCATTCCCACTGCACTATTTCGCCTTGGGTAACAGACGACAAATCCTGAAAGGAAATACAGAGGGGAGTGCAGCCAATAGTATCACTTGAAGTAAAATTTACGAGCGGGTTAGGGTGAATGATAACTGTTTTAGTAATTGAATCTGAGCAACCGAAATCGGATACCACTAATAATTTTACAATATAAGAACCAGGTGAAGCATAAAGATGTGAAGTAGCTTGATTACTATAAACAGCGCTACCATCGCCGAAATCCCATTCCCAGGATTGTATCAGATCTGGAGCGGCAATAGAAGATTGATCAGAAAAAGGAACGATAGCTCCATCACAAACGTTGGTAGTGCTTAATTTTACAAAAGGCAGAGGATGAACATTCACGTTTTTAATTAGGGTGTCTTTACATCCATTAAGGCTGGTTACTATCAAAGAAACATTATTTGAACCTGCTATGGTATAATTACAACTAGCATTTTGTATGCTGCTCAATGCACTTCCATCACCAAAATTCCAGGACCAAGCAATAACTGAATCATCTGGCATTGAACTATTAATGGTATCATCTGGCACAATCGACAAGTCAATAAAATTCATTGTTTGACTTAAACAGACTTCTGTAAAAACAAAATCAGCAACCGGCAAACAATTAACTACCGCCATTTTGGAAATGGAATCTTTACATCCATTATTGGATGTTACTATTAATTTAACATTAAAGATTCCGCAGTTTGTATAGGCATGTGTTAACGTTGAAAGTACTGATGAATAGCCATCTCCAAAGGTCCATTTCCAGGACGCGATATTACCGTTACTGATTGTGGAATTATCGTTAAACGACGTGGCATTTTGAAAGCAAACATTTGTATTAGCGAAATTTGCAGAAGGGTTAACAAATAATGATACAACCACAGGAGAGGATGTTGCAGTGCATGAATTTGCATCTGTTACAATCACTGTAAATGTTCCATTTGCATTTGCTGTTATTGATTGTGTGGTGGCCCCATTGCTCCAACTATAAGAACTTGCAGTAGCTGCTGTAAGATCAACTGTTTCTCCGGAGCACAAACTCGTAGAACCGCTGAGAGCAATAACTACTGAAGGGCTGTTAACTGTAATAATTACAGAACTTTGCGAAAGACAACCATACCTATCGGTAGCTAATACATCGTATTGTGTTGTTACTGTTGGAGCAGCTGTTGGGTTGGCAGACGTTGATGTAAAACCAACTGGTATGGATGTCCAGCTATAGGTATAAGGTGATGATCCTAAAAAAGTGGTAACAGGAAGAGTCACATTATCTCCTGTACAAATAGTTGTTGCGCTTGGAGCAATGGTTGTAACCGGACACAAGTTAACTTCTATCACAGATTTAGAAGCTCCTGAACTGCAATTAAGGTCGTTCCATTTTCCGTTCGGATATATTTGAACACAATCTTCGTTTCCACCAGAATTATTGGGTTCTCCTCCATTCCAGTTCGTATAAATAATAGCACTTTGATCATACCATACATGACTTCCTTCGCTTGCTACATCATTAAATCCTATCCAGATAATACCACCAAAACTATTGGTATTTAATTCCCCAACAATACAAGAATTTTCTGCATCTGATTGCAAAGAAATAAGATTTGCTCCAAAACCTTGAGCCCAAGCTTGAGCAGCATTTCCTGTTTGTGAGATCGGATTATAAAAATACATACTGCAGGAAGATAAACATGAGGATAATTCCGTACAACCAGCACCAGTAAAGGTGGATCTGATAAGGTTTAAATCACATCCTGCCTGCCCTCTAATAGAAATAACATTGCAAAAAAAGGCGTAGAAGACAAAAATAAAAAAGCGGTTGTTTTTTTTCATGGAATCGCAAAGATACTGTATTTAATCAGCTAAAACCTCCTATAGCTTCTAAAAAACTATTCACTCATCAAGTAAAAAGATGCTAACTTAAATTGGAAAATATTAAATTTAGGCGGGGTAAATAAAAATATTTTGGTAGGCATAAATTTTATTTTTTTGGAAATCCTGTTTGAATTTAAATTTTAATGTATTTATTTATAAATATAACTATAACTATCAGCAATATGTTTGCTTAACCCATTTTCCATAGCACTTACAAATCCGAAAGCGCTATTGAGGAATAACTTGTTAGGCATATTCTCATTTCATGATAAACCTGAGTTGATATCCTAAAAAAATTACCGAACCATAAATTCTAATAGTATTTTAAAAACACACAGCATATAATTAAAAGATATAAATATTAATTAACTATTTATTTTAAGGTATTATTACTTTTAAAGATAAGGGATTTACTTTTATTATAATTTCATTACCTATCTCTATTGGCTCTCCATCAATATGTGCAATAGTATTGGGCTGTTTAACAATTAATTCTTTGGCCTTGATTATTTTTAAATAAGGTAATTTATGAAGCTTTTTTAAGAATAACCCTACACAAATAGGTAAAGCATTAAAAAATGAAATATTTTTTAAAATTGCAATATCCAACAACCCATCGGATATATCTGCTGTGGGAGCAATAGATGCATTATTCCCCCATTGTGAACCATTAGCAAAACTAATCAAAAATGCTTTTTCTTGAAGCGGCTCGCCATTAATTATTAGTTCTAAATCCTGAGATTTATAATTGAATAATTCACGCATTACAACTTTGATATAAGAGGAAAATCCTCGTTTTCCATATTTAGCAAATTCCGAACTAATATGGGCATCAAAACCTATCCCGGCAATATTAACAAATACTTCCTTATTGAATTGTATTGTATCAATAAGCATTTCCTTAGAATCATTTATTATATCCAATGCTTTTTTAGGATCCATTGGAATATTCATATGCCTGGCAAAACCATTTCCTGAACCTGCTGGTATAATAGCCATTGCAGTAGCAGATCCTATTAACCCTCTTGCTATTTCATTAATAGACCCATCACCTCCTACAGCAACTACTACATCAAAATTATTTGAAACAGCCTGTTTTGAAATTTCCAAAGCATGTTTAGCGGCTTTTGTATATACTAATTCATAATCAAATTTTGTTTGATTAAGATGCTTATCTATTAGTTTTTCAATGTTTTTTTTACTGCCAAGCCCAGAAATTGGATTAATAATGAAACAAATTTTTTTTTTCATGAATAATATTTTTCTTAAATAAACAACTCCAATAGTCTGCACCTGACTTTTTAAAAAGCCAAATGGGAGATAAAAAAACAAAAAAAATTATGTCAAAATAAAAGAATTATTTTAAAAACATCCATTATCAATGCATTTTATTCTTTATTAAACTTTGCTGATAGGTTTGAATGATAGCTTTTGTTCTGTTTTCCATTTTTTCGCTAATTACAAGCTCCTTATATAGTAAATCTACTTTTAATAAGCTATCCGAAGTATATTGATATAAACTAGTTGAATTATCCCCATCAAATTCAAGTATATGGTCTTTTTCAATTAAATGAAAAAGATCGTTTCTAAAGATAAATGCAAAATGCAAAGCCGAGGTATCAAATACGCTAGTTCCAAATGAAAAATAAGTAGAGGGAAAGTTTAACAAATCAAGTACTGAAGGCATTATATCTATTTGTTGCGTTATTGTTGAATCTACTCCCTTTAATTTTCCATCAGGCATAAAGTAGATTAAAGGTATGGAATAATTACCAATAATATTTGTATAATATGGGTCATTAGAAACCCCTGTATGATCAGCTGTTAAAACAAAAAGTGTGTTTTTATACCAAGGCATTTTTTTTGCCGTTTCAAAAAATTTCTTTAATGCAAAATCGCTATAGCTAATACTTTTTTCAATTGGTAACAAACCTTCATTAAATTTACTTTTATACCTTTTAGGCACATCATAAGGGTGGTGGGATGTTAAAGTAAATATAGTAGCAAAAAATGGTTGTTTTTTAATATTAATACTGTTGGCGCTAAATTGTAAAAACTCTTCATCCCAAATCCCCCAATTACCATCGTAATCATTCTCATTATTATATTCGGTTCTACCATAATAATCGTCATATCCTGCAATATTAGCAAACGCATCAAAACCCATAGTTCCATTGGTACCACCATGAAAAAATGCTGTGGAATATCCTTGTTCTTTTAATAAATTAGCCAAACTATTTATTTGATTACTTCCATAAGGAGAAGTTATGAAAGGCTCATTCATCCATGTAGGGATGCTGGAGACTATAGCAGGAATACCATCAATAGAAGTTTTCCCATTTGAAAAAGCCTTGGTAAACGTCAAACTTTCCGAAATTAGTGAATCTAAAAAAGGTGTACAGCCCTTGGACTTACCATTAATAGCACCAATGTATTCTTTCGAAAAACTTTCTAGTGCAATTACTACTACGTTTAATTTATTAATTTCCCCGCGTTCAGCTAAATGTATTGGATTATATAACTCTTTAAGCATTTCTTTATCTCTGATGCGCCAATTAGCCGAAGGTGTAATAGCCGACACATCCATTGTTTTTAAAATACTAAATGGCGTATTCAATACTAGTGGTACAAATTGAGCTGGAGCATATTCCGCGGCACTAACTATACTTATAGGCTTAAGTTGAAAACCACCTCGATAAACAATAATTGAAAATGCACAAAATCCAATCAAACTGAACAATTGCAATACATATTGCTTAGTTGTCCAATTTAATGGGGTGTTTTTTTCAACTTTTTTATATAAATAGTACATTGCCAAAAATAAAATTATCCAAATAGCAAATACATACCAATACTCCTTTAAAAACAAAGGGAGCAAACGGCCCAGGTCATTACCAATTTCGCCTCCAAAAAAATTGAATACAGTAGCATTTGTGCGTTTTAATGTAAATTGAAAGTACGCTAAATCAACACTATTGGCAAGCATAGCAATGCTGTTAACAAACAAAAACAAACCTTTAAGTAAGGCGCGGTACCAATTTCTCTCCCTGAATGCAAAAGGCAAAAGGTATAATGAAATAAAAAGAAAATTAGACAGAATAATAACAGAAAGATCGAACCTGAGACCAAAAATCATTATTGAAAAAAGTGGCCCGATGCTTAGATCTGAAAAATAAGAAAAGTTAAGAAAATAAAAAAGTAATCGGTAAATAGCATAAATAAGGAGTAAGTAGGCCAGGTGTTTTACTAATCGGGAAAGGTTATCGAGGTATTTTAGCATTCAGGGTTTTTAACGTTTATTCAATTGAAGTCTATCACACAAAGTTAATAAAATAGCTTGATAGAAACTTAATTACAAAAAAAGCGCCCCTCCGTAAATGGAAGAGCGCTTTTTTTATGTATTAAATATAAATTATTGTTTTACAAAAGTTTCAACGGTGTTTATTGGAGAACCACCAGTTGTTTCAGTATATGTAATATTGAAAGTAGTAGCCGACACAACTGAACCAG